>NZ_LZIX01000053.1:0-2855 GCF_001666955.1 Mycobacterium sp. E735
GATGTGTTCGACGCCGACACCGTTGAGGCTTTGGTCACCCGGTTGGAGCGGGTGTTGGTGTAGTCGGGGGTGGGTAGGGCGCGGGTGTCGAGTTTGCCGTTGAGGGTGATGGGCAGGGTGTCGAGGGCGATGATGGCGGCGGGGATCATGTAGCTGGGCAGTTGTTGGGCCAGGGTGGCGCGTAGCTGGGTGGGGTCGGCGGTGCCGGTGATGTAGGCGGTGAGGCGTTTGTCGCCGGGGCGGTCTTCGCGCACGATGACCGCGGCGTGTTCGACTCCCTCGAGTGCGGCCAGGGCGGCGTGGATTTCGCCCAATTCGATGCGGTAGCCGCGGATTTTGACTTGATCGTCGGCGCGGCCGTGGTAGTCCAGTTGCCCGTCAGGGCGCCAGCACACCAGGTCCCCGCTGCGATACATCCGGGTTCCCGGCGGCCCGTAGGGGCAGGCCACGAACCGGGCCGCGGTCAATGCCGCCCGGTGCAGATAGCCCAGGCCGACGCCGCGGCCGGCGATATAGAGTTCACCGATCACCCCGGGGGGCACCGGGCGGCACCACGGGTCGAGCACGAACAGCGCCGCCCCGGGCACCGGCAGCCCGATGGGCACCGGGCCCGAGCCCGCGGTCAGTGGGGCGCTGATGGTGGCGTAGACGGTGGTTTCGGTGGGGCCGTAACCGTTGACCATCACCCGCCCGGGCGCCCAGCGTGCGAGGACCTCGGGGGGACAGGCCTCCCCGGCGGCCATCAACGCCACCTGATCCAGTCCGGTCGGCGACAGCGCGGCCAGCGCCGAGGGGGTGTGGCTCAAGACGGTCACGCCTTCGCTGATCAGCAGTGCGTGCAGCTCGTCGGGGGAGCGGGTCAGCTCCTCGGGCACCACCACCAACCGCCCACCAGAAAGCAGGGCACCCCAGATCTCCCACACCGAGAAGTCGAACGCATACGAATGGCATTGGGCCCACACCTGCTCGCATCCCAACCCGATACCCACCTGCAGGCCGTCGAACAAGCGGGTCACATTGGCATGGGTGACCGCCACCCCTTTGGGCACCCCGGTCGTGCCCGAGGTGTAAATGAGGTGCGCCACGTCATCGGGTGCCGGGGCGGGCAGACCGGTGCTGGGCTGGGCAGCAATCCGCGCGTCGTCGACGTCGACGACGACCACACCGCGCCCCTCCAGCCGGGGGCGCAGCGCGGTGGTGCTCAGCACGGCCACCGGGTTGGCGTCGGCCAGCACGAACCCGACCCGCTCATCCGGCAGCGCGGGGTCGATGGGCAGGTAGGCCGCCCCGGTCTTGAGCACCGCCAAGATCGCGATGATGGCCTCACCCGAGCGCGCCAGCACCACCCCCACGCACTGCCCGCGACCAGCCCCCAACCCAATCAGCAGACGCGCCAACCGGTTCGACGCCTCATCGATCTCGCCATACCTCCACGACCGCCCCCCACAACGCACCGCCACCGACCCCGGGGCGCGCGCCACCTGCCGGGCGAACAGCACCGGGATCGACACCGCGCTCACCGACTCGCCCAACACCGCCCGATGCCCCCACTCGCCCACCCGCGCGAGCTCACCGGCATCAAGCACACCAATCGAGGACAACCGCGCCTGGGCATCAGCCGTCATCGCCACCAACACCCGCTCCAACCGGGTGACCAAAGCCTCAACGGTGTCGGCGTCGAACACATCGGTGTCGTATTCGACGCGCACGCCCAGTTCGGACCCGGGCGTGGCCTGCACGGTCAGGGGGTAGTGATTGGATTCGCGGCTGGTGAACTCGGTGATGGCGAGCCCGTCGGCGCCGGCCAGCGCGGCGGTGTCGACGGGGTAGTTTTCGTAGACGAACAGGGTGTCGAAGAGTTGGTCGTGGCCGGTGATGCGGTGAATCTCGTTGAGCGCCAGGTGTTGATGGTCGAGGGTGTGGTTGTGGGTGTCGTGCAGTTGGTGGAGCAGCTCGGCGGTGGTCATGGTGGTGGTGATGTGCGCGCGCACCGGCACGGTGTTGATCAGCAGGCCGACCATGCGGTCGGCTCCCGGTATCTCGACGGGCCGTCCCGAGACCGCGGTGCCGAAGACCACGTCATGGTGGCCGGTCAGTCCCATCAACAGTTGCGCCCACGCCGCCTGCAGCACGGTGTTGACCGTGGTGTGATTCGAGCGCGCCAACTCAGCGACTGACTGGGTGATTGCCGCGGGCAGCCGGCCGGCCTCAACGGCCCGCGTTCCCAATGTCAACCGGCCCGGCGGACCGACGAGGGTGGGGGCGTCAAGGCCGGCGAGCGCTTGGGCCCAGGCGTCGCGGGCGGCGTCGAGGTCGCGCTCGGCCAGCCAGCTGACGAACCGGCGATAGGGTGTCGCGGCCGGCAGTTGCCGGCCTTGGTAGCAGGCGAAGATCTCGTGCAGCAGGATCGGTAGCGACCACCCGTCGAGCACGATGTGATGATTGGTGAGCACGATGCGGTGCCGCTCGTGGGCGGTGCGGATCAACGCCACCCGGAAGGCCGGCTGGCCATTGGGGTTGCACACCGCGGCGCGTTCGGCGGCACACAAACGCGCGAGTTGATCTTCCGCGTCGGTTTCGAATATGACTGATTGCCAAGGTATTTCAGGCACAGCCGGAACGACTTGCACCGGTTGGTCGAATTGTCGACAGAATCGGGCCGCGAGGTGGGGGTGGCGGCTGATGACGGTGCGGACGGCGTCGTGCAGCCGATCCGGGTCCAGCGGACCGGCCACCGAAATCTGCAGCTGGAGCGCGTAGACGTCGTCCGACTCGTGCGTGGTGGCGTGGAAGAGCAGTCCTTCTTGGAGTGCGGTGAGCGGCAGGATGTCGGCGGTGTCGTAGTGGTTTTGGAG
>NZ_LZIX01000054.1:0-3815 GCF_001666955.1 Mycobacterium sp. E735
GCACCGCCGAATCGGCATCGACGACCCGCGAATACAACTTCTTTATGGAGGACTTGGCGAAGATCGAGCCCGACCCCACCGACTGATAACCCTCTTCCTCCAGGTTCCAGCCGCCGGCGGCGTCGAACGAGACGATCCGGCCGGCGCCTTCGGGGTCGGGCGCGTCGATGTCGTACCCCGCCAGCAGCGGCAGAGCCACCAGGCCCTGCATCGCCGCGGCCAGGTTTCCGCGCACCATGATCGCCAGTCGGTTCACCTTGCCGGCAAACGTGAGCGGCACGCCTTCGAGCTTCTCGTAGTGCTCGAGTTCGACGGCGTAGAGGCGGGCGAACTCCACGGCGATGGCCGCGGTGCCCGCGATGCCGGTCGCCGTGTAGTCGTCGGTCACATAGACCTTTTTCACGTCGCGCCCGGCGATCATGTTGCCCTGGGTCGAGCGACGGTCCCCGGCGATGACGACGCCACCGGGAAACTTCAGGGCGACGATGGTGGTGCCGTGCGGCAGCTGCGAGCCCACCCCATCGGCGTGGGCACCGCCACCGAGGCTCGCCGGCAGCAGCTCCGGCGCTTGGCGGCGCAGGAAGTCAGCAAACGACGACAGGTCTACGGCGGGGGTTCCCGGGAATGCGGAGTTAGTGGACAGGCGATCGGAGAAGGGCCAGGTCACTGTCCGCCCTTTTGGACGTATGCCCGGACGAAATCTTCGGCGTTCTCTTCGAGCACGTCGTCGATCTCGTCGAGCAGATCGTCGGTGTCCTCGGCTAGCTTCTCGCGGCGCTCCTGGCCCGCGGCCGTGCTGTCGGCGAGATCGTCGTCGTCGCCACCACCACCGCCACGCTTGGTCTGCTCTTGAGCCATCGCCGGCCTCCTGCTTCATCTGAACTTGTTCAGCGGCTCGCTTGCCTTTTAAGCCACACTGCTCGCTGGTATCTCTACCCTACCGGTCAACCCCGACGTTCCCCGGTTTAACCGGCTTAGCTGGTGAGTTGTTCGACCAGTTCGGCGGCGCTATCCACCGAGTCCAGCAGCGCCCCGACGTGCGCCTTGCTGCCCCGCAGCGGCTCCAGCGTCGGTATGCGCACCAACGAGTCACCGCCGAGGTCGAAGATGACCGAGTCCCAGCTGGCCGCGGCGATGTCGGCACCGAACCTGCGCAGGCACTCACCGCGGAAGTACGCGCGCGTGTCGGTCGGCGGGTTGTCCACCGCCTCCAGCACCTGGTGCTCGGTGACCAACCGCTTCATCGAGCCGCGGGCGACGAGCCGGTTGTACAGGCCCTTGTCCAGCCGGACGTCGGAATATTGCAGGTCGACGAGGTGCAGCCTTGGCGCCGACCAGCTCAGGTTCTCTCGCTGACGGAAACCCTCGAGCAGGCGCAGCTTGGCGGGCCAGTCGAGCAGCTCGGCGCACTCCATCGGGTCCCGCTCGAGTTGGTCGAGCACCTGCGCCCAGGTCTCCACGATGTCGGCCGCGCGGGGATCGGGGTCGCGGCTGTCGACGAGCTTCGCCACCCGATCCAGGTAAATCCGTTGCAACGCAAGGCCGGTCAATTCCCGCCCGTCGGCAAGGGCCACGGCGACCCGCAGCGACGGATCGCGGCTGATCGCATGGACCGCGTGCACCGGCCGGGCCAGCACCAGGTCGCTCAGGTCGATCCCGTGTTCCGGGCCGACCTCGATCAAGTCCAGCACCAGCGCCGTCGTGCCCAGCTTGAGGTAGGTCGACGTCTCGGCGAGGTTGGCGTCGCCGATGATGACGTGCAGCCGGCGGTATCGGTCCGCGTCGGCGTGCGGTTCGTCGCGGGTGTTGATGATGCCGCGCTTGAGGGTGGTCTCGAGGCCGACCTCGACCTCGATGTAATCGGAGCGCTGGGACAGCTGGAAGCCGGGCTCGTCGCCGGAGGGCCCGATGCCGACCCGGCCGGAGCCGGTCACCACCTGGCGGGATACCAGGAAAGGGGTCAGTCCCGCGATGATCGACGAAAACGGTGTCTGCCGCGACATCAGGTAGTTCTCGTGCGACCCGTAGGAGGCGCCCTTGCCGTCGACGTTGTTCTTGTAGAGCTGCAGCTTGGCGGCCCCGGGCACGCTGGCGACGTGCCTGGCGGCGGCCTCCATGACGCGTTCGCCGGCCTTGTCCCAGATCACCGCGTCCAGCGGGTCGGTGCACTCGGGCGCCGAGTATTCGGGGTGGGCGTGGTCGACGTAGAGCCGCGCGCCGTTGGTCAGGATCATGTTGGCCGCGCCCACTTCGTCGGCGTCGACCACTGGAGGCGGGCCCGCCGAGCGGCTCAGATCAAAACCGCGGGCGTCCCGCAACGGTGATTCCACCTCGTAGTCCCAGCGGGTGCGTTTGGCGCGCTGAATGCCGGCGGCGGCGGCATAGGCCAGCACCGCCTGGGTCGAAGTGAGGATCGGGTTGGCCGTCGGGTCCGACGGCGATGAAATGCCGTACTCGACCTCCGTCCCGATAATCCGTTGCATGGCCTAAGCGTAGGCCCGCCGACGATGCGCCCCGCGCGGCGGGGCGTTGAGAAGGCGGGCAATCGGGCTAGGCCCGCCGACGATGCGCCCCGCGCGGCGGGGCGTTGAGAAGGCGGCCCTAGTCGCTCAACGACCAGCGCGAGCGGGGCGCCCGTCGTAGGGTGAGCCGCCATGGACCTAAGTCTGCGCCGCGCCCCGCGCCGCCGCGGTCCGGTGAACGGCGCGGCTGAAAGCTGGTTCCTGGCGCGGGGTTTGCCGTCCGTACTGACGAGGCGCGCCCGGTGGCGCCGGCTCTGGCCGCGCGCGGCGCCGGTGCTCGCGGCGTACGCGGCGCTGCAGGCCTGCATCCTGCTGGTGTATCTGATCACCGGCGGCCACGACGTCGAAATCACCGGCACACCAACGACTTCGGAGCTGATCGTGCTCGTCGTCATCGGCCTCAGCCTCCCGCTGATGGCGGTCGTCGGCTGGCTGGTGTCGCGATCGCGCAACGGGCGGGCGCGCGCGACGATAGCGACGGCGTCGGTCGTGGTGGTGGTGTCCGTCGGCGTGGCGACGGGAGACGCTGCGCAGCTGCCGCAGCAGGCCGCCGTCATCGCCGTCGTGCTGATCCTGACCGGCTTCGGCGTCGGTTCGGTGGTCGGCTGGGCGGTCCGCATGATGCTGTCGCACTTCACCATGGTCGGCGCGCTGGCGGTCCGGGCGTTGCCGGTCGTGCTGCTGACGGCATTGGTCTTCTTCAACACCTACGTCTGGCTGATGGCCGCCACGATCAGCGGGAACCGGCTCGGGCTGGCGATGGCGTTCCTGGTCTCCATCGCGGCGGCGTTCGTCATCTCGGCCACGGTGGAGCGGGTGCGACCGACGCTGAAGTCGGCGGCGGCCTTCTCCGGAGATGCCGAGCACCTCGCGGGCACGCCGTTCGCGACCATGCCGGACGCCCCGGACAGCACGCCGTTGAGGAAGAGCGAACGCCTCAACGTGGTGTTCGTTCTGGCCGCGTCCCAGCTGGCACAGATCCTGGTGGTGGCGGTGGTCACGGCCACCATCTATTTGATTCTCGGCCTGATCGTGCTGAGCCCGGAACTGCTCAACGAATGGACCCACACCTACAAGAGCACCGCGACGGTGTTGGGCTTCACGCTGCCGGTCCCGGACTCGCTGGTGCACATGAGCCTTTTCCTGGGCGCGCTGACCTTCATGTACATCAGCGCCCGCGCGGCCGGCGACACCGAGTATCGGTCCACCTTCCTGGACCCGCTGATCGGTGACCTGCATGCCACGCTGATCGCCCGCAACCGCTACCGCGCCGCCGTCGCGCCGACCGCGGGT
>NZ_LZIX01000055.1:0-9712 GCF_001666955.1 Mycobacterium sp. E735
CGCATCATTGGCGCAACGGGCGCCTGCCGGAGACCGTCGAGTACAAAGAGCTGGAGGCAAACGACTTCAAGGACTGGCGGCTGAAGGTCTACGGTCTCGTCGAGCACCCGATGGAGTTCTCGCTCGAGGACCTGATGGCACTGCCCTACCACGAGCAGATCAGCCAGCACTTCTGCATCCAGTCCTTGAAGTCGTTTGCCTCCAGCTCTTTGTACTCGACGGTCTCCGGCAGGCGCCCGTTGCGCCAATGATGCGGCGAGATGTCCTTCTCGGTGAAGGCGCCGGGCTTGGGGTCGAGCTGTTCAAGCATTCGCTGGAACGGGCCCACCAGCGCGTACCCGACCCGCTGAATCACCCGCGGATGACGAATGGTGAAGGGAGTGGCCCAAACCCAGGCGATCGCCGTCAGCACCATGGCCGCGGCGAAGATCCAGAAACCCACCCAGCTGTTGTCGTCGCGCGAGGCGAACATGTGGTTGAGGTTTCGCAGCGCACTGGTCGTCAACACCATCGTGACGTGCACCAGGATGAAGAACAGGAAATAGACGAGCACCACGAAATGCAGCGATCGCGCGTGCTGAATGCTCAGCCGCTTGCTGAGCCAGTGCACCCGCTGCGACAACGCGGGCGACATTCCCAGGCCGGTGATCAAAGCCGCGGGCGCGGCGATGAAAACCGTGGTGAAGTAGGACAACAACTGCAGGCCGTTGTAGGCGACCCAGCCGTTGTCGGTCGGCCAGTCCAGCGACAGATATTGAATGGCCACCGACGCCGCGTTGGGGAAGACGTCCCAGCTGGTCGGCACGATGTGGCGCCACTGCCCGGTGGCGAACAGGAGCACATAGAAGACCGCCCCGTTGACGAGCCACAGCACGTCCACGCCGAGGTGCCACCACCGGGCCAGCCCGATCGAGTGCCGGAAGCCG
Organism: Mycobacterium sp. E735; assembly: GCF_001666955.1. Lineage (NCBI taxonomy): Bacteria > Bacillati > Actinomycetota > Actinomycetes > Mycobacteriales > Mycobacteriaceae > Mycobacterium > Mycobacterium sp. E735. Next base: position 927 of record NZ_LZIX01000055.1, read on the forward strand.
GGCAGGCCCAATTGCGGTGGGAGGGCGACGGTGTCGGCGTTGGCCGTCCACAGCTCGTCGTCCGGCACGGGCGGACCGACCCGCAGCCACTCGTCCTTACCCGGGGTGGCGTTGCGGCTGAAATAGAGCCGGGGATGGTCGCAGAGGATCTGGATCCCCGTCCTGATGATGAACATCATCATGAACAGGTTGAAGAAGTGCGTCCAGCCGATCCAGGCCGGCAGGCCGGGAGCGACGCCGGAGCGGTCCGTGCCGGGATGACGCTGGATGAACGACTGCACCGCCGGCATGTTGTGCAGGCCCTTGCCCACGGCCACCCCGGCGATCAGCAGGGCAAAGCCGATGGGTATCAGCCAGAGCAGATTGAACCACCGGTCGCGGCCGATGCGCAGCTTCGGGGCGGTGGCCCGGCGGGTGAGGTCGAAGCCGCCACCGTAGGTCTCCACGTCGATGACGTCCTCGGCGGTGTGAATCTCGTTGCGGTAGTCCGGGGGAGACTGCAGCGGCGTGCCCACTCTCAGTGTCGACACGCCGCCGGCCGGATTGACGTCTGAGTTCCGTTGTTCGGTGTTCGTCACGAGGCCGAATTTACACGGGTCGACTTGTAGAAATTGGACACGATCAGGAAGAAACGCCGCGTCCCGGGCCCGGGGCGACGTACTTTCGCTGCCGACGGTCCGATTCGGGCGAAATCCGCCCGCCGCACCGGCCCTCAACACCGCAACTGCCCGACGAATCAGGGGCTTACACCGAAGATGCGGTTTATGGACGCCCGCTGTGAGTTGGCGCAGAGTCTTCTGGAAGGCCGCTGGATCGGGTCGTGTCGTCGAACCGGGCGGTCCGAACTATCTCAACCCGGTTGACGGCGAACGCCCGCGGAATGCCGGAGCGGTCGCCATCGCCAAAGGGCTTCGGGCTAAGCGGTGAGGGCCGAATTCGTACGTGGACACGTTTCAGCAAAATGAATTCGAACGCGAAACACTCAACGGTCCCGCGAATGCCGGGTTATCGTACGGCGTCCGGTTGCCGGCCTGGAATATGGGCGATATCCCGGCAAATGAAAACTACAAATCGAGTTGGAGGATTGTATGACCCGTCGGTGGTTGTTTATGGCCCTCGTAGTTGCCACAGCACTAATGACCGGCTGCTCGAGCAGCAAACCCGCGAGTTCGGGATCGAGTTCGGCTGCAAGCAGCAGTTCGACCACCACAGCTACTACGTCGGCATCCGCGGCGTCCAGCGATACCAGCACGGCTAACGCGCCGGCAGTCGCGACCTTGGATTCCAGCCAATGTGTCGACGTCACCGGGGCGAATGTGGATCTGCTCGCCGCATCGGACAAGGACGCCGCGCGCAAGGCCGCTGACACCCTGGAGCGGTACAACCCGCCGGCTTCCGTCAAAGACGCCATCGAACACTTCGTCACCACGGGTGGCGCGCACTTCGATGACCCGGATTACACGAAAAACAACAAGACCGTCGACGGCTGGGTCAAGCAGGTCTGCCCCAGTTAACGACCGCACCTCAATAGCTGCCGCTAGGCCGGGTCGCGCGGCCGTACACGGCGGAAACCTTATTGGCCTCAGAAGCTAACAGGCGCGCTATCGACGTCCGTGGGCGCGATTGCGCTGCGCACGGCCTCGGCGAGGGTGGCCGCCCGGACATCGGTGAACACGTCCTCCAGGAGCACCGGGCGGCCATCGGGGCCGGTCAGCGGCACCCGCCAGTTGGGGTACTCGTCGGTGGTCCCGGGCTGGTTCTGGGTCCGCCGGTCACCCACCGCGTCGGTCAGGGCCACGCCCACCAGGCGCGACGGGGTCCGCCCCAGATACCGGTACAAGGCACAGATGATGCTTTCCTCGTCGGTGTCGGCGTCGCCGAGCAGCCCCACCCGCCGCAACTCGGCCAGCCAGGCCGCGAGCTCGACCCTGTCGGCGGCAAGCTCGTCTTCAGCGGGGCGGGTCAGCAGTCCAAGCGACTCGCGCAGCCGCACGTGGTCGCCCGCCAGGTAGCCGGCCGTCGGCGGCAGATCGTGGGTGGTCACCGACGACAGGCAGTACTCGCGCCAGCGCTCGGCCGGCAGCGGGCCGCCGGCCCCGTCGCGGTCGAGCTCGAACCAGAGGATCGATGTGCCGAGCAACCCGCGCAGCAGCAGGTAGTCGCGCACCCACGGTTCGACCGTGCCGAGGTCCTCGCCGACGACCAGCGCGCCGGCGCGGTGTGCTTCCAACGCGACGATGCCGATCATCGCCTCGTGGTCGTAGCGAACGTAGGTGCCCTCGGTGGGCGGTGCGCCCTCCGGGATCCACCAGAGCCGGAACAGCCCGATGATGTGGTCGATCCGCACACCACCGGCATGCCGCAGCACCGAGCGGATCAACGCCCGAAAGGGGCGGTATTCCTCCGCATCCAGCCGATCCGGCCGCCACGGCGGCTGGGACCAGTCCTGGCCGAGTTGGTTGAACTCGTCAGGCGGGGCACCGGCGGTGACGCCCAGCGCCAGCACATCCTGCAGCGCCCACGCGTCGGCGCCGTCGGGATGCACGCCGACCGCCAGGTCGTGCATCACGCCCAGCGCCATTCCGGCCCGGACCGCCCGCGACTGCGCCGCGGCGAGTTGCTCGTCGAGTTGCCATTGCAGCCACCGGTGGAAATCGACTGTGTCCGAATGCTTTTCGACAAAACCGGCGACACCGCTCGCCTGGGGATGCCGCAGCTTCTGCGGCCAGGAATGCCAGTCGGCGCCGTATTTCTCGGCCAGGGCGCACCAGGTGGCGAAGTCGTCGAGCGCGCGGCCTTCACGGGCGCGGAAGGCTTCGTAGGAAAGTTCGCGGCCCGCCGACCGCGGCACCCGATGCAGCAGCTCGAGCGCGGCGCGCTTGGCCGCCCACGCGCTGTCGCGGTCGATCGAGTCCAGTCGGGCGGCGCGCTGTTGCACGTCGAAGCGCAGCCGCCGCACCCGGCTTCGCTTGGGCAGCGCGGCGAACTCGGGGATCGCCTCGACGTGAAGGTAGAGGGGGTTGACGAAGCGCCGCGAGGTAGGCAGGTAGGGCGAGGGCTCCATGGGGGTCGTCGGAGCGGCGGCATGCAGCGGATTGACCAACAAGTAGTCGGCGCCGTGCCGCGTCGCCGACCACACCGCCAGGTCCGTCAGGTCCGTAAGGTCGCCGACCCCCCAGGACTGGCTCGACCGCACGCTGTAGAGCTGGGCGGCCAGCCCCCAGCCGCGCCGGGCCCCGAGCCGCTCCGGCAGCCCGAGCCAGTCCGGCGTCATGATCAGCGCGGTGCTGGTCTCGCCGTCGCCGGACCGCAGGTGCACCCGGTGGTAGCCCAGCGGCAGGTCGGGCGGCAGCACGAAGCTGGCCTCGCCCACCCAGCGCCCGTTCAGTTCGAACGGCGGGGTGAAGTTGTCCACCTGCTGGATCCCGCCGCGCACGGTGCCGTCTTCGAGCTCTAACCACACCTCGGCGGGGTCGCCGTGGGTCACGTGCACCCAGAACCGGGCCTGCTCGCCGGTCCGGCCGACGATGGTCGCAGGCAGCCGCCGCGCCCAATGCGACCGCAGCTTCGCGGCCAGGGCCACGTTGCGCTCCTGCTCGGTTCCGGCCGCCACGCCGAGCGCGGCCAGCACGGCCACCAGCGTGGCCTCGGCGACGAGCACCCGCCGCCCGGTCCAGTCCTGATACTCGGTCGCGATGCCGTATCGCCTGGCAAGTTCGACCAGGGACGGCGCGAGCTCACTCATACCGCTCATCTTGGTGCCAGAAATCGCTCGCCGACCAATCGGGGAGAGGCGGCGACCCGGCCCGCGACCGCCGCCGCCCGGTTTGCCGGCCGGTGCTGCGTCGCGCCGTGCGCCGAGGGCGCACGCTCGACAGGACGGGCGCGCCATTCGCCATTACGATGCCCTCAGAGACATGAGGAGTCCGGGCGGGATCGGCGGGGAACAAAAAGTGCCAGCTCAACGGCGCCTGGCGCGTGGCGCACGCCGGCGGCCCCGGCGAGCTGCCGACGACCGGACGCCCGCAGATGAAGCAGATGCAGCAGCGAACGTCATCGTCGCCGCGTGGCGAGGCCCGTACCGGTGCCTTACGGTTGTCGATGTAATTCGCGCAGCGGAAATTTTCACAGGACAATATCCAGGCGTTCTAGCAGACCGGATGGTGAATTAAGTGGCGGAAGAGAGTCGCGGGCAGCGCGGGTCGGGGTATGGCCTCGGGCTGTCGACGCGGACCCAGGTGACCGGCTACCAGTTCCTCGCTCGCCGCACCGCAATGGCGCTCACCCGCTGGCGCGTCCGCATGGAGGTCGAGCCGGGGCGGCGCCAGACGCTGGCCGTGGTGGCGTCGGTGTCGGCGGCGCTGGTGATCTGCCTGGGCGCCTTGCTGTACTCCTTCCTCAGCCCGGCCGGCCAGGTCGGGGATTCGCCGATCATCGCCGACCGTGACTCCGGCGCCCTGTACGTCCGCGTGGGTGACCGGTTGTATCCGGCGCTGAACCTGGCGTCGGCGCGCCTGATCACCGGCCGCCCGGACAACCCGCACCTGGTCAAGTCCAACCAGATCGCCAGCCTGCCGCGCGGCCCGATGGTGGGCATCCCGGGCGCGCCGTCGAACTTCCACACCACCAGCCCGGCCACGTCGTCGTGGCTGGTGTGTGACACCGTCGCCACCTCGACCGGTGTCAGCGCACCGTCCGGCGTGACGGTGACCGTCATCGACGGGAACCCCGACCTCAGCAACCACCGGCGCGTGCTGAACGGGTCGGACGCGGTGGTGCTGAATTACGGCGGGGACGCGTGGGTGATCCGGGAGGGACGCCGGTCACGGATCGATGCGACCAACCGGTCGGTGCTGTTGCCGCTGGGCCTGACGCCCGAGCAGGTCGGCCAGGCCAAGCCCATGAGCCGCGCCCTGTTCGACGCGTTGCCGGTGGGACCCGAACTGACCGTGCCCCAGATCCCGAACGCGGGCGCCGGCGCATCCTTCCCGAACGCGCCCGGCCCGATCGGCACGGTGATCGTCACACCGCAAATCAGTGGGCCGCAACAATATTCGCTGGTGCTGGCCGACGGCGTGCAGACCCTCCCGCCGTTGGTGGCCCAGATTCTGCAGAACGCCGGGCCGGGCAACACCAAACCGGTGACCGTCGAACCGTCCGCCCTGGCGAAGATGCCCGTGGTCAACAAGCTGGATCTGTCCTCCTACCCGGACGCCCCGCTGAACGTCTCGGACATCCGCGAGAACCCGTCGACCTGCTGGTGGTGGCAGAAGACCTCCGGTGAAAACCGGGCCCGCATCCAGGTGGTGTCCGGCCCGACCATCCCGGTGGCGGCCAAGGACGAGAACAAGGTGGTCTCGCTGGTCAAGGCCGACACGACGGGCCGCGTGGCCGACCAGGTCTTCTTCGGGCCCGACTACGGAAACTTCGTGGCCGTCACCGGCAACGACCCGGGCGCCAAGACGACGGAATCGCTGTGGTGGGTGACGGACGCCGGCGCCCGGTTCGGGGTCGACGACACACGCGACGTGCGTGAGGCGTTGGGCCTCAAGACCAAACCGAGCCTGGCGCCGTGGGTGGCGCTGCGGCTGCTCCCGCAAGGCCCGACCTTGTCGCGCGCGGACGCGCTCGTGGAGCACGACACCCTACCGATGGATATGTCCCCAGGAGAATTGGCGGTACCTAAGTGAAACGCGGGTTTGCACGTCCGACACCGGAGAAGCCTCCGGTCATCAAGCCGGAGAACATCGTCCTTCCGACGCCCCTGAGCATTCCGCCGCCCGAGGGCAAGCCCGTGTGGCTGATCATCGTCGGCGTCCTGGTGATCGGCCTGCTGATCGGCATGGTCGCAATGGTCTTCGGCAGCGGCTCGCGCGTGTTCGGCGGCGCCGGCGCGATCTTCCCGATCTTCATGATCGGTGGCGTCGCGATGATGATGTTCGGCGGCCGATTCGGCGGTCAGCAGCAGATGAGCCGGCCCAAGCTGGACGCGATGCGCGCCCAGTTCATGCTGATGCTGGACATGCTGCGCGAGACCGCCCACGAGTCGGCCGACAGCATGGACGCCAACTACCGGTGGTACCACCCGGCGCCCACCACGCTGGCCGCCGCGGTCGGCAGCTCACGCATGTGGGAGCGCAAGCCCGACGGCAAGGACCTCAACTTCGGTGTGGTCCGCGTCGGCGTCGGCATGACGCGTCCCGAGGTGACCTGGGGTGAGCCCCAGAACATGCCGACCGACATCGAGCTGGAGCCGGTGACCGGTAAGGCGCTGCAGGAATTCGGCCGCTACCAGAGCGTCGTCTACAACCTGCCCAAGATGATCTCGCTGCTCGTCGAACCCTGGTACGCGCTCAACGGGGACCGCGAGCAAGTGCTGGGACTGATGCGGGCGATCATCTGCCAGCTGGCGTTCTCGCACGGCCCCGACCACGTCCAGATGGTCGTCGTCACCGCCGACCTGGACGAGTGGGATTGGGTCAAATGGCTTCCGCACTTCGGCGACCCACGGCGCCAGGACGCCGCGGGCAACGCGCGGATGGTCTACAGCTCGGTGCGCGAGTTCGCCGCCGAGCAGTCCGAATTGTTCGCCGGGCGTGGCTCTTTCACGCCCCGGCACGCCAGCTCGTCGGCGCAGACCCCGACGCCGCACACGGTGATCGTCGCGGACGTCGTCGACCCCCAGTGGGAATTCGTGATCAGCGCCGAGGGCATCGACGGGGTGACCTTCTTCGACCTGACCGGCTCCTCGATGTGGACCTCGGTTCCGGAGCGCACCCTGCGGTTCGACGACAAGGGCATCATCGAGGCGCTGCCCCGCGACCGCGACACCTGGATGGTGATCGACGAGAAGCCGTGGTTCTTCGCGCTGACCGACCACATCAGCGTCGCCGAGGCGGAGGAGTTCGCCCAGGCGCTGGCCCGCTGGCGCCTCGCCGAGGCCTACGAGGAGATCGGCCAGCGGGTGGCCCACATCGGCGCCCGGGACATCATGGCCTACTACGGAATCGACGACCCGGGGCACATCGATTTCGAGGCGCTGTGGGGCGCGCGTAACGACTCGATGGGCCGGTCGCGGTTGCGGGCACCCTTCGGGGTTCGATCCGACAATGGCGAGTTGCTTTTCCTGGACATGAAGTCCCTCGACGAGGGCGGTGACGGCCCGCACGGCGTCATGTCCGGCACGACGGGTTCCGGCAAATCGACCCTGGTGCGCACCGTGATCGAGTCGCTGATGCTCAGCCACCCGCCGGAGGAACTGCAGTTCGTGCTGGCCGACCTCAAGGGTGGGTCGGCGGTCAAGCCGTTCGCCGGGGTCCCGCACGTGTCGCGCATCATCACCGACCTGGAAGAGGACCAGGCGCTGATGGAGCGCTTCCTGGACGCCCTGTGGGGCGAGATCGCCCGCCGCAAGGCGATCTGCGACAGCGCCGGCGTCGACGACGCCAAGGAGTACAACTCGGTCCGGCTCCGGATGCAGGCCCGCGGCCAGGACATGGCGCCGCTGCCGATGCTCGTGGTGGTCATCGACGAGTTCTACGAATGGTTCCGGATCATGCCGACCGCGGTCGACGTGCTCGACTCGATCGGCCGGCAGGGCCGCGCCTACTGGATCCACCTGATGATGGCGTCACAGACCATCGAGAGCCGCGCCGAAAAGCTGATGGAGAACATGGGTTACCGGCTGGTGCTGAAGGCGCGCACCGCGGGCGCCGCGCAGGCGGCCGGCGTGCCGAACGCCGTCAACTTGCCGGCGCAGGCGGGCCTGGGTTACTTCCGCCGCAGCCTGGAGGACATCGTCCGGTTCCAGGCCGAGTTCCTTTGGCGGGACTACTTCCCCCGCGGGCTCACCGACGACGGCGACGAGGCGCCGGCGTTGGTGCACAGCATCGACTACGTTCGCCCGCAGCTGTTCACCAATTCGTTCACCCCGCTCGAGGTCAGCGTGGGCGGCCCGGAGCTCACCCCGGCCGCGATCACCAACGGCGAGACGCTCGGGGCCGACGAGGTCGGCGACGACGACGTCGAGGGCATCCGGGTGCCGAAGGTCGGCACGGTGATCATCGATCAGCTGCGCAAGATCGACTTCGAGCCGTACCGGTTGTGGCAGCCGCCGCTGAACCAGCCGGTTCCGATCGACGACTTGGTCGACCGATTCCTCGGCCACCCGTGGCAGGAGAACTACGGCACGGCCCGCGATCTGGTGTTCCCGATCGGGATCATCGACCGGCCCTTCAAGCACGACCAGCCGCCGTGGACGGTGGACACCTCGGGGCCGGGCGCCAACGTCCTCATCCTGGGCGCCGGCGGCTCGGGCAAGACGACGGCACTGCAGACGCTCATCTGCTCGGCCGCGCTGACCCACACCCCCGAGCAGGTCCAGTTCTACTGCCTGGCCTACAGCAGCACCGCGTTGACCACGGTCGCCCGGTTGCCGCACGTCGGTGAGGTCGCCGGCCCGACCGATCCGTACGGCGTGCGCCGAACGGTGGCCGAGCTGCTGGCGTTGGTGCGTCAGCGCAAGAGCACCTTCCTGGAGTACGGCATCGCCTCCATGGAGGTCTTCCGTCGGCGCAAGTTCGGCGGCGAGCCCGGCCCGGTCCCCAACGACGGGTTCGGCGACGTCTACCTGGTGGTGGACAACTACCGGGCGCTGGCCGAAGAGAACGAGGTGCTGATCGAGCAGGTGAACCTGATCATCAACCAGGGCCCGTCGTTCGGGGTCCACGTGGTGGTCACGGCCGATCGCGAATCGGAGCTGCGGCCCCCGGTGCGAAGCGGGTTCG
>NZ_LZIX01000056.1:0-3161 GCF_001666955.1 Mycobacterium sp. E735
CGGCTGACCGCCCAAGCCGGAGATCGCTTCTGCAGGAACGCCGTGAAGGCCTCGATCTGTTCGGCGGTTCCGATCGACGACCAGTAGCCCGTCACGTCGACGGGTGGCAGCGCTCGCGCCATTTCCCTCTTGACGGCCGCGCGCGCGGCGGGTCCGGTCTTCCGGACTCGCTCGAGCAAGGCATCGACCTCCGCGCGCAGCGAGTCGTGCGCAACGACCTTGCCGACCAGACCGAGTCGCTCGGCCTCCTGCGCGTCGACCCAATCATTGCCGTAGATCAGGTGATTGGCCCGCAGCGTGCCCAGTCGGTGCGGTAGTCGAGCGGCGACGAACGCCTCGTACACGCCACGGGTGAGATCCGGGACCCGGAACCGGGCGCGATCGGAGGCGACGACGAGATCGGCGAACAACGTCATCACCAAGCCGCCCCCCATGGCGATGCCGTTGACGGCGCAGACCACGAGTTTCGGTATCTTGCCCAGCGTTTCGAACGGTGTTCCGTCATAGGACTCGGTGAACGCGTCCCACCGGCGATCCGGATTCTGCACCGCGTTCATGTCGCCGCCCGCACAGAACACGTCGCCCGTGCCGGTGATCACCAGGAAGTTCAGGTCCGGTTCGTCGGCGACGATCATCGCGGCCCGTTTGATCCCGTGATAGCCGTCGGCGGTGACGGCGTTTTTCTTCTCCGGCCGGTTGATGGTGACGGTCAGGGTGTCGCCGTCGATCCTGCCCTCGAGCTCCGACGCACAGAGGTCGACGTCGACGGAATCCGGTAGGGCGTTCACTGCGCCTCGATCACGGCGAGCAGTTCACCGACGTCATAGCTTGCCCCGGCGCTGACCTTCCACGTCACAACGCCGCTGGCCGGCGCCTCGATGTCCATCTCGACCTTGTCGGTGGCGATCTGGTAAAGGGGATCGCCCTCGGAGACATGCGCGCCGTCCGCCACGTAGAGCTCCGTCACCTCCGCTTCCGTGATCGCGTCGCCCGGCTTCGGCATCCGCACCTGGATCACGCGATCCTCCTGACCGCTTCGACGAGCCGCGCCGTGTCCGGGCGGCAGGCGGCTTCCAGCGTCGCCGCCCGCGGGACGGGCGTGTACGTTCCGCCCACGCGCTGGATCGGGGCCGACAGCTCGCCGAAGAGCTCCGTCCCGACGGCCGCGGCGATTTCGGCTCCCGGGCCGCAGAACCCGACGGACTCGTGAGCGACGACCAGGCGCCCGGTTTTGCGGACGGAGTCGAAAACGGTGGCCAGATCCAACGGCACCAGGGAGCGCAGGTCGACCACCTCCACCGAAACGCCTTCGGCGGCAAGCTGTTCGGCGGCGGCCAGGGCGGCGTGCACCAAGCTGCCGTAGGTGCAGATCGTGACGTCGGCGCCGGCGCGTTTGACGTCGGCCTGGCCGAGCGGGATCACGTAGTCGTCCGTCGGCACGGGCCCCTTGCCGCCGCCGTAATAGAGCTTCATCGACTCGATGAACAGGCAGGGATCGTCCTCGGCCAGGCAGGCGTTGAGCAGCCCGACAGCGTCGGCGGCGGTGCTGGGCCACACGACCTTGATGCCGGGTGTGTGCATCGCCCAGGCCTCGAAGGCCTGGGAGTGCTGCGGGCCGGCCGCCGTGCCCACCATGGCGCGGATGACAACCGGAGCGCCCTGCCGTCCGCCGGACATGTAGCGGATCTTGGCCGCGTGATTGGCGATCTGGTCCATGGCCACGCCGAGGAAGTCCATGAACATCAGCTCCGCCACCGGCCGCAGACCACCCAGGGCCGCGCCCACCGCGGCGCCGATGATCGAGGACTCCGCGATCGGGGTGTCGCGCACCCGCTGGGCGCCGTATTTCGTCGACAACCCCGCGGTGATCTTGAACATGCCGCCCGACGGGTCGGCGATGTCCTCGCCGAGCAGCACGATCGAATCGTTGGCCGCCATCGCGCGATCCAGCGTGCGGTGGATCGCCTGCACCAGGCCGAGGGTCTCGGTTTCGCCCTGGGGCATCGCGGCGCGCTTTGTCGCCGGTGCCGCAAGCTCGCTGCCGTGGGCGGCAAACACGTCGCGGGTCAGTTCGTCGTCGGCGGGGGGCTCGGCGTCGCGGGCGGCGGCGAAGGCCGCGTCGATCTCGGCAACCAAGTCGGCGTCGATCCGGTCCAGGTCGACGTCATGCGCCAAACCCTCGTCGATGAGCCGCCGCCGATACCGCGCGAAGGGCGGGTCGGCGCGCTTGGCGGCCAGCTCGTCGGGGTCGGCGTAGGGCATCTGGTCGCCGAAGTAGTGCCCCTGCAGGCGGTAGGCGACCGCTTCGACGAACGACGGCCCGCCCCCGGACCGTGCGCGCTCGGCCGCCTCGGCCACTGCCTGGTACACCGCGTGCGGGTCCGTGCCGTCGATCGTGACGCCGGGCATCGCATAACCCGCGGCCCGGTCGGACAATCGCGCCGTGCGGGTGTAACCGGCCACCGGCGTGCATTCGGCCCACGCGTTGTTCTGGCAGAAGAACACCACCGGAAGCGCCCATAGCGCAGCCATGTTCATGGCCTCGTGGACGTAACCGATGCTGGTCGCCCCGTCGCCGAAGCTGACCAGTACCACGCGGTCACTGCCCTTGACGGCCTCCGCCAGCGCGATCCCGTTCGCGATCAGGGGGCCGGCGCCCACGATGCCGGTGGTCCAGGCGATGCCATGCTCGGGGTCGTAGATGCCCATCGCGCCGGCCTTGCCCTTCGACAGGCCGGTGCCGCGGCCCAGTATCTCGGCGAAGTACGCGGTCAGGTCGACGCCCTTGGCCACGACGTCGCCCAGCCCGCGATAGGTGGTGACCAGTTGGTCCGCACTTGACAGGGCGAGCGCGGCCCCGGCCGACATCGCCTCCTGACCGTCCACCGGCCAATAGCTCATCGCGATTTCCCCGGACGACAACCCTTTTCGGACGCGCTGGTCGCTGTGGTGCACCTTGCTCATGAGGCGGTACAACGCGACGGCCCGGTCGCTGCTCAGGGGCCGGGTACCGACGTCTACCTGCGTGGCCATCACCACTCCTTTGCGATGCGCACTCCGCCAACGAGCATACAATACAATATGACGATATTTGTTCAGTCGTCCGATGGCGCCCAGTGCCAGTGAGGAGAGCTTCGACCGCGATGCCCGATCGACCAGCC
>NZ_LZIX01000057.1:0-2487 GCF_001666955.1 Mycobacterium sp. E735
CCGCGCTGCGCGAACTCTTCGAAGGGACAGCAAGTTGACGACACGTGGTGTGGCCGCCATTGCCGGTGTGGCAGACGAGGTTTCGGCGAGCGGGGTGATCGATGTTCCACTGCGTGAGCTCGAGGCGCGCGTGATCACCGCCGCCCTGGCCGACGCGGGCCTGTCGCTGCGCGACGTCGACGGGCTGTGCACCTGCACCGGCGGAACGCTCATGCACTCGGTGGAGCTGGCCGAGTACCTGGGGATAGCGCCACGCTTCACCGACGCGACGCAGACCGGCGGCGCCAGCTACGGGTTGTATGTCGAGCACGCCGCCGCGGCGATCGCGGCCGGCGAGGCGGAGACGGTGGTGATCGTCTACGCGTCGACGCCGCGCGCCGCGCGCAAGCGTGGCGAAAAGGGTCTCGGAGTTTTCGCCACCCCCGAGCGGCTGGAATGGGAGACACCGTTCGGGGTGATGCTCCCGATCAGCGCCTACGCCCTGGCGGCCAACCGGCACATGGCCGTGTACGGGACGACGCCCGAACAGCTGGCCCAGATCGCGGTCGACACGAGGCGCTGGGCCGCGCTGAACGAGCGAGCTCACCTGCGCGAGGCGATCAGCGTGCAGGACGTCCTGGACTCGGGCTTCCTCGCCGAGCCGCTGCACAAGCTGGAGTGCTGCCTGGTCACCGACGGTGCCGCCGCGGTGGTGGTCACCAGCGCCGAGCGCGCGCGAGACCTGTCCAAGCCGCCCGCATTCGTCCTCGGGGCGGCGACGGCGGCCTCGCACGCCATGATCTCCCAGATGCCCGACCTGACCGTCACCCCGGGGGCGCTGTCCGGGCCGGCCGCCTTCCGCGCCGCGGGCCTTCGCGCGGCCGACATCGACGTAGTCGAGCTGTACGACTCGTTCACGATCACGGTGTTGCTGGCGCTCGAAGACTTGGGCTTCTGCGGCAAGGGCGAGGGCGGTCCGTTTGTCGCGGACGGCGCGTTGGGGCCCGGCGGCACGTTGCCCGCTCAGACGTCCGGCGGCGGCCTCGCGTACACCCACCCCGGGGCGTTCGGGGCCTTCCTGCTCGTCGAGGCCGCGCGGCAGTTGCGCGGTGAGTGCGGCGAACGCCAGGTCCCGGACGCGAAAACGGCTGTCGCACATGGCACCGGCGGGGTGCTCTCGGCCACCTCGACGGTGATTCTGGGAACGGAGGCCACGCTGTGACCGATACGCTGCCGGTCCCGCAGCCCAGCCCGGTGTCCGCGCCCTTCTGGGACGCGACCCGGCGTCGCGAGCTGACGGTCCAACGATGCGAATCGTGCGCGCGGCTCGTCTGGTACCCGCGGTTCGTCTGCCCGCACTGCGGCGGGTCATCGCTGGTGTGGGAGAAGTTGAGCGGTGACGGGGTCGTGTACGCGGTCAGCGTGCACCACCGCGCCGCGCTTCCCGCCCTCGCCGACAAGGTGCCGTACTCGGTGGTGCTCGTCGATCTGGACGAAGGGGTCCGCATGATGTCGAACGTGTTCGGTCCCCCTCCCGCGGTCGGTGACCGCGTCAGGCTGGCGTGGGTGCCGCTCGAGGACGGCCGCAATCTCGCTGTCTTCGAACCAAAGTGAGTCCCGTTACCGCGCTGCGGCGCGCCCGCGAAGAGGTGGTGCTCCGGCACGTCGCCGCCGAGAATGCGCGGGACCTGGAGGCGGCGATGGCCACCTTCACCCATCCGCGCTACGAGATCATCCCTACCGGAACCGTTTTCGACGGTGACCAGGCGGTCCGCGCGATGCTGTCGCAGCAGTGGGCGGATCTCCCGATGCTGCGATATGCCGCGGAGGCGATCTACCACGGGGACAATGGTCTGGTCGTGGAGACCCGGACGACCGCACCCGGCACCCCACTCGACATGTTGAGCGTCAACCTCTTCGGCTTCCGCGGGCCCGATCTGGTTTTGGAACGGTGCTACTTCGACCGGATGCTGCTCGCCGCGCAACTCGAGTCGATCCGCGCGCCCTAGCCGCCTACAGCGTCACGGACCGCTTGGACAAGGGCCGGAATGTCGCGGTCCCGGTTCGCACCGGGCAAGGGCCAGTGCGTCATCCGCAGGTCGGTCACGCCTGCGTTCGACAGCGAGGCCGCCCCCGCGGCGACCGCGGAGAGGTCGAGCCCGCCATCGGGGCTCGTCTGCACGCGCAGCGTCCCGGCAACACCGAACCCGTCCGGGTCACCCCCGGCGCGCTCGACCGCGGCGCGCATTCGACGTATTCCGCCGGCGACATCCCGCGCGTCCGGGCCCCACGGGATCCAGCCCTGTCCGAAGCGAGCGAGCCGGCGAGCGACCGCTCGGTTCACCGTCCCGCTCACCCACACCGGCACCCCGCCTGGCTGAACCGGTTTGGGCATCTGGTGTATCCGCTCGAAACTCAAATCGACCGATTCGTAGCTCACCTCGTTCTCCCGCCACAACCGCTGGCAGACGTCCAGCGTCTGGTCCAGGATCGCCCCGCGTCGATCGA
>NZ_LZIX01000058.1:0-30365 GCF_001666955.1 Mycobacterium sp. E735
CGTCCAGCGCCGCCTGCGCCTCCGGGACACGGGCGCCAAGCATGACCGCGGCCATGATCGGCAGCATGATCGCCGCCAGGATCAGCAGCCGCAGCAGTGACCCCGCGCCGCCGCCCTGCGCGGTCAGCGCGCCGAGCCCCGACAGCCGGTCGGCCACATGGGCCACCAAACCGGCCAGCATCGAGGCGGCGATCATGCTGCCGATCATGGCCGCGGTCATGCTTGGCGCCCGTGTCCCGGAGGCGCAGGCGGCGCTGGACGTCGTCCGGCGGCGCTTCGGCGGCCGTGCGGCGGTGCCCGGCAAACCGGTGCTAAAGGACCAATATTCTCGCCGGGCCCCGGTCACGTACCCTGAGCAGAGGAATTCGTCCCCGCCTGGGGTAAATGCGGTCCAGGAGCCGATCCGGCGCAGACCTTCGGAGCGGGCAACCCAAGCCCGGATAGCGAAAGGACCGGAGGTGACCGACCGCCCTATCGAGAGTGCCGCGTCGGGTGCCGAGCTGCCACGACCGGTTGCCGACGACTTCCAGCCCGACATCCCCGCCGAACGCCCGCCGGAATCACCGGCGCCGCGCCCGTCGAATGGCGACCTGCCACCCGAAGCGCGGCGCGGTCCGGCCCCGTTCGACGCGCCCAGGGATCGCGGCGGGGACCCGTCGGGAGACGACGTCCACCTGGTTCCCGGCGCCCGCATCGCCGGTGGCCGCTACCGGCTGCTGGTCTTCCACGGCGGAGCGCCGCCCCTGCAGTTCTGGCAGGCGCTGGACACCGCGCTGGACCGGCAGGTGGCGCTGACGTTCGTCGACCCTGACGGGGCGTTGCCGGACGACGTGCTGCAAGAGATCCTGTCCCGCACGCTGCGCCTGAGCCGGATCGACAAGCCGGGCATTGCCCGGGTGCTCGACGTGGTCCACACCGGGCACGGCGGCCTGGTGGTCTCCGAGTGGGTGCGCGGCGGTTCGCTGCAGGAGGTGGCCGACACCGCGCCGTCTCCCGTCGGCGCCGTCCGCGCCATGCAGTCGCTGGCCGCGGCCGCCGACGCGGCCCACCGGGCCGGCGTCGCATTGTCGATCGACCACCCGAGCCGGGTCCGCGTCAGCATCGAGGGCGACGTCGTCCTCGCTTACCCGGCCACCATGCCCGACGCGAGCCCGCAGGCCGATATCCGCGGCATCGGCGCCGCGCTGTATGCCCTGCTGGTCAATCGGTGGCCGCTCACCGAGTCCAGCGTGCGTAGTGGGCTCGCCCCGGCCGAACGGGATTCGACGGGCCAGCCCGTCGAACCGATGATCATCGACCGCGGCATTCCCTTCCAGATTTCGGCCGTCGCAGTGCGGGCGGTTCAGGAAGACGGCGGGATACGCAGTGCCTCAACACTTTTGAACTTGTTGCAGCAGGCGACCGCGGTGGCCGACCGGACCGAGGTGCTGGGTCCGATCGATGATTCGCCCGCGCCGGCGACCGCCCGCGAATCCGTGGCCCCGGACGAAGAAACGTTCGCGCGGCGGCGCCGCAACCTGCTGATCGGCATGGGCGCCGGCCTTGCGGTCATCATCGTGGCCCTTCTGGTCTTGGCGTCGGTGGTGAGCAAGATCTTCGGCAACGTCGGTGGCGGCCTGAACAAGGACGAGCTCGGGCTGAACGGCCCGTCCTCGTCCACCTCGGCGTCGGCCCCGAGCTCGGCGGCCGCCGGCAGCGTCGTGAAGCCGACCAAGGCGACGGTCTACTCGCCCGACGGTGACGCCGACAACGCGAGCACGGCCGGTCAGGCGATCGACGGCGATCCCACCACCGCATGGGCCACCGAGGTCTACACCGACGCCGTCCCGTTCCCCAACTTCAAGCAGGGTGAAGGGCTCATGCTGCAGCTTCCGAGCGCGACGGTGATCGGCCAGGTCACCATCGACACACCCAGCAGCGGGACCAAGGTCGAGATCCGCTCGTCGTCCACGGCGTCACCGGCGTCCCTGAACGACACCACCGTGCTGGCGCCCGCGTTCACACTCAAGCCCGGCCACAACGTGATCCCGGTGCGAGCCGGGTCCCCGACCTCGAACCTGTTGGTGTGGATCTCCACCTTGGGAACCACCAACGGCAAGAGCCAGGCCGGTTTTTTCGAGATCACGGTCCAGGCCGCTTCCTGACCGGCTCACAGATCCGCCCGATGGTGAAGTGCCGCCCCACCACCAATTGGTTAGTGTCCGGCCGTGGGCTCCCGGGGAGACATCCAGCGCGAACGCAGTGATGCCGAGCTCTTGGCCGCGCATGTCGCCGGTGACCGCCACGCCTTCGGCGAACTGTTCCTGCGCCACCAACGCCAGCTGCACCGCCTCGCCCGGCTCACCACCCGTACCGCCGAGGACGCCGAGGACGCGCTGCAGGACGCCATGCTCTCGGCGCACCGCGGCGCCGGTGCGTTCCGGCATGACGCCGCCGTCGGCAGTTGGTTGCACCGCATCGTCGTCAACGCGTGCCTGGACCGGCTGCGGCGCATCAAGTCTCACCCGACCGTCCCGCTGGAGGACGTCTACGCGGTGGCGGATCGGACCGCCCAGGTCGAGACCGCGATGATGGTGCAGCGCGCCTTGATGCGGCTGCCCGTCGAGCAGCGGGCCGCGGTGGTGGCGGTCGACATGCAGGGCTACTCGGTGGCCGATACCGCCGCGCTGCTGGGTGTCGCCGAGGGCACCGTCAAGAGTCGATGCGCCCGGGCGCGCGTGCGCCTCGCCGAACTTCTCGGCTACCTGAACGCCGCGGCCGACCCGGCCCCACCCATGGCCGTCAAGCGACCCATGACGGACACTGGGGCGGATGGGTGAAGCCGACGACCATGGCGACGAGCCGCCCCTGACGGTTGAACTCCTCGCCGACCTGCAGGCCGGCCTGCTCGACGACGAATCCGCGGCCCGCGTGCGTCAACGGGTTCGCGACGACCCGGAGGCCGAGAAAGTCCTGCGCGCCCTCAACCGGGCCCGCAGCGACGTCGCCACGTTGGGGGCCACGCCGGCGCCCGACGTACCTCCCGAGGTGACCGCCCGGATCTCGGCCGCGCTGGAATCGGCGGAAACCGGCCAGCCCGTCGCGCACTCCGCCCGGCCGCGGGTTGGGCCCGCGCGGGTGGTCGCCGGGGTGGCCGGCGTCGGTGCCCTGCTCGCGGCGGTCGGCGTGGGCACCGCGGCGCTGATCGGCGCGCCCGAGCCCGCCCCCAGCACCGGGGTGACCGCCGAGCACATCACGGTGTCGACGCCGCCGATGGCCATCCCGCTGTCGCGGGACGAGATTCTCGGCCTGCTTACCCAGGCGCCGGACTACGGCCCGCTCGGCGACCCGGCGCGGCGCGCCTCCTGCCTCACCGGGCTGGGCTACCCGGCGTCCACGCAGGTGCTGGGCGCCCGGCCGGTCGAGATCAACGCTCGCCCCGGCGTTGTGCTGGTGGTGCCGGGCGACGCTCCCCGCAGCCTGGCGGTTTACGCGGTCGCACTGAACTGCAGCGCCGCCGACACCGGCCTGTTGGCCAACACGGAGATCCCCCGCCCTTAGTGTGGTGCGATGGGTTGACCGACGTCCGGGAACAGCGGTGCCTACGCTGGCGTTTGTACGAATCCAGGGACGATTTCTTGAAAGGGTTCTATGACCGCCGACACTGTGCACGACGTGATCATCATCGGTTCGGGTCCCGCTGGGTACACCGCCGCGTTGTATGCGGCGCGGGCGCAGCTGGCCCCGGTGGTCTTCGAGGGAACGTCGTTTGGTGGCGCGTTGATGACCACCACCGAGGTGGAGAATTTCCCCGGATTCCGTGACGGCATCACCGGCCCGGAGCTGATGGACCAGATGCGCGAACAGGCGCTCCGGTTCGGGGCCGATCTGCGGATGGAAGACGTCGAGTCGGTGTCGCTGGACGGGCCGGTCAAGTCGGTGACCACCGCCGAAGGCGAGACTTTCCGCGCGCGGGCGATCATCTTGGCCATGGGCGCGGCGGCGCGGTACCTCGGGGTGCCCGGCGAGCAGGAGCTGCTGGGCCGCGGCGTGAGCTCGTGTGCGACCTGTGACGGGTTCTTCTTCAAAGATCAAGACATCGCGGTGATCGGTGGCGGCGACTCCGCGATGGAGGAGGCCACCTTTTTGACCCGGTTCGCGCGCAGCGTCACCCTGGTGCACCGCCGCGACGAGTTCCGCGCGTCACGCATCATGCTGGAACGCGCCCGGGACAACGACAAGATCACCATCTTGACCAATAAGGCCGTGCTCGGCGTCGACGGTGATCAGACGGTGACCGGTTTGCGGTTGCGCGACAACGTGACTGGGGAGGAATCCACTTTGCCCGTGACGGGCGTCTTCGTGGCGATCGGTCACGACCCACGCTCGGAGTTGGTCCGCGATGTGCTCGACACCGACCCCGACGGGTACGTATTGGTCAAGGGCCACACGACCGCCACCTCGATCGAAGGCGTCTTCGCGGCAGGCGACTTGGTGGACCGCACCTACCGGCAGGCCATCACCGCCGCCGGCAGCGGCTGCTCGGCGGCCATTGACGCCGAACGCTGGCTGGCCGACCACGCCGAATCGAGCTCGGCCGCCCAAAGCGACGCAACCGAATTTCCTGGCAGTACTGAGATGATTGGAGCACCTCAATGACCGACGCCGAAAAAGCCGGGGCCACAATCGAAGTCTCTGACGCATCGTTCTCCACCGAGGTGTTGTCCAGCAATAAGCCTGTGCTGGTTGACTTTTGGGCCACGTGGTGTGGGCCGTGCAAGATGGTCGCGCCGGTTCTCGAGGAGATCGCAAGCGAGCGAGGCGAGCAGCTCACGATCGCCAAGCTCGACGTCGACGCCAACCCGGTAACCGCGCGTGATTTCCAGGTCGTCTCGATTCCGACCATGATCCTGTTCAAAGACGGCCAACCGGTGAAGCGGATCGTCGGTGCCAAGGGCAAGGCGGCGCTGCTGCGCGAGCTCTCGGACGCGGTTCCCAACCTGAGCTGATCCTGGATTAAGTCGCCGCACCACGCCCCGCGTTCAGCCTGGGGTTTTCCCGATTAGGCGATCCATCTGCGACAATTGCTGTTAGCTGTTGCCCAGATGTGAGCCTGTCAATGTGTCCCGGAGGGCATTTGGTATGTCGAGTCCGCGCCGTGAATACGGCGATGCGCTGCGCTGTGGTGACCGCAGCGCAGCTGTGACCGAAATCCGGGCGACGCTGGCAACGCTAGGGCTGCTCGACACCCCGGAGGACGAACTCACCACCGGCCGGCTTGTGCCCGCCGAGGTTTTCGACGTCGAACTCGACCAGGCGGTGCGGGCCTTCCAGCAGCACCGCGGCCTGCTGGTCGACGGCATCGTCGGCGAGGCCACCTACCGCGCGTTGAAGGAGGCGTCCTACCGGCTCGGCGCGCGCACGCTCTATCACCAGTTCGGTGCCCCCCTCTACGGTGACGACGTCGCGACGCTGCAGGCCCGGCTTCAGGACCTCGGTTTCTACACCGGCCTGGTCGACGGACACTTCGGATTGCAGACGCACAACGCCTTGATGTCCTATCAGCGTGAGTACGGGCTGGCCGCAGACGGCATCTGTGGCCCAGAAACGTTGCGTTCCTTGTATTTTCTGAGCTCCCGAGTCACGGGCGGCTCCCCGCACGCGATTCGCGAAGAAGAGCTGGTCCGGCGCTCCGGGCCGAAGCTGTCGGGCAAGCGGATCATCATCGATCCGGGCCGCGGCGGCACGGACCTCGGAGAGCTGATGCACGGCCCGTCGGGACCGGTCAGCGAAGCAGACGTGTTGTGGGACTTGGCGAGCCGGCTCGAGGGACGGATGACCGCCATCGGCATGGAGACCTTCCTTTCGCGACCGGTCAACCGCAGCCCGTCCGACGCCGAACGCGCCGCCACGGCCAACAACGTCGGGGCGGACCTGATGATCAGCTTGCGCTGCGAGAACCAGCCCAGCCCCGCGGCCAACGGCGTCGCTTCCTTTCATTTCGGGAACTCACACGGCTCGGTCTCCACGATCGGGCGCAACCTCGCGGACTTCATCCAACGAGAAGTGGTGGCCCGCACGGGGTTACGGGATTGCCGGACACATGGCCGGACGTGGGATCTGCTGCGCCTGACCCGGATGCCAACCGTACAGGTCGACGTCGGCTACATCACCAATCCGAACGATCGCGCGATGCTGATCTCCACGCAAACCCGCGATGCCATCGCCGAAGGAATTCTCGCCGCGGTCAAGCGGCTCTACCTGCTGGGCAAGAACGACCGGCCGACCGGTACTTTCACCTTCGCCGAACTGCTGGCTCACGAACTGTCGGTGGAGCGGGCCAGCCGGCTCGGCGGCTCCTAGCCGATCTCGGCGCCGCGCAACGTATTTCCCGCGGCGGTCCCGGCTCCGACCGGCTCTTGCAACTGTGCGTTTTCCAGCAGTCGCTCCAGGGCCGCCTCGACTTCGGCCTTCCATCCCAGGCCTTTGTCCAACTCGAGTCGCAGCCGCGGAAAGTACGGATGCGGCGCGACCACAACGAAACCCGCGGCCTGCAAGAATTCGGCGTCCAGCACGCAATTGTCCACCGAGCAATCACCAACGGCCTCCAGCACCGGCCGCACGTCCGGGCTTGCCGCCTGCGGATCCTGCAACTCCGAGGCCGCCGGGGTGCGTCCGAAGGCTTCCAGGGCCCGCACCCCGCGCCGGACCAGTTCATCGATCACCCGGGCGAGGAGACCATGCGGCAGGTCGTCGGTGGCTTGCCCCGGCTCGATACCCATCGACGTCAGCAGGACCGCGTCCGCGGACACGGGAGCGGTGGGGAATCGCTGGGCGCGCGGCACCGCCCGCGGCGGCGCGTAGAAGACATAGCCCAGGCACGGCGGTTCGCTGTGGCTTCTGTCGTCGGTGACCGCGGTCGCGACCTGACCGCACGAGCCCCACTCCAGCATGACCATCGACAGCCACGCTTCCTTCTCGAACTCGGGGTCGGCGAGGTGGTCCTGGTTACCGAGGGTCGCCGGGTCGACCTCCCAGTACACGCAACGGCGCGCATGCTTGGGAAGCTGCTCGAACGCCTCGAGGCGCAACGGTGTGATTCGAGCGGACACTAGCCTCCTGGCTCCTGTGCGGTACTGCAGCCAATTGCACCGGCAACCCCTCCAGGATAGGAGAGGATGTCGCAATCGGGCCAGCTTTGGCCGCGAGGGGCCGGTCACGGCCCAGGCACGGTCGGCGCGTTAGCGTCTCACCCGTTTCGTTACCGAAAATCCTTGAAACGCATGCGCTTTCGTAATGCCGCGACGCCGAGCCCCGGTCGTTGCCGGTCCGTGACCGCTCCGGTGTCACAGTGACGTAATTACAGGGTATGGCGGGGTCATGCTTTCGCGGCGGTCATCATGTCGATAATTCGCTGCAAATCGTCGACGGACCCGAACTCCACGACGATCTTGCCCTTGCGCTTGCCCAGGCTGACCGTCACCCGCGTGTCGAAGGCGTTCGACAACCGCTCGGCCACCTCCTGGAGGCCGGGCATCTGGATCGGCTTGCGACGCTGGGGTGCGGGGGTGGTCGCGCCGGCCCGATTCGCCAGCGTCACCGCCTCCTCGGTCGCCCGCACTGACAGTCCCTCCGCGACGATCCGGCTGGCCAGTTCCTCTTGCGCCTCGGGCCCGGCTTCCAGCGACAAGAGGGCGCGGGCATGGCCGGCCGACAGCACGCCCGCCGCCACCCGCCGCTGCACCGGGATCGGCAGCTTGAGCAACCGGATCATGTTGGTGATCAGCGGTCGCGAGCGGCCGATTCGGGAGGCGAGTTCGTCGTGGGTGACGCCGAATTCGTCGAGCAGCTGTTGGTATGCCGCCGCCTCTTCCAAGGGGTTCAACTGCACCCGGTGGATGTTCTCGAGTAGTGCGTCGCGGAGCAGATTGTCGTCGCCCGTTTCGCGCACGATGGTGGGGATGGTGGCGAGCCCCGCTTCTTGGGCCGCCCGCCAGCGCCGCTCCCCCATCACGATCTGATAGCGGGGTCCCGTCTTGGCGCCGGGAACGGCACGCACGACGATCGGCTGCAGCAATCCGAACTCGCGGATGGAGTGCACCAGTTCGGAGAGCGCCTCGTCGTCGAACACCTGCCGCGGCTGGCGTGGGTTGGGCTCGATGTCCGACGGCGCGATCTCGCGATACACCGCGCCCGCCGGGGCCAGGTCGGGTCCCGGTCCCCCGATCAACACGTCGGCCGCCGCATCCCCCATCCGCGGGCCCAGGGTCGCGGGACCCGAGTCGCCCTCGGCGGGGCCCGTCGGGATCAGCGAAGCGAGGCCCCGGCCGAGGCCGCCCTTCTTGCGTAACGGCTGCGTCATGGTCGTCCCTTCACGGCTGGTGGTCAATCACGTTCGGCGAGCTCGCGGCTCGCGTCGAGGTAGCTCATCGCCCCGCGCGATCCGGGGTCGTAGTCGATGATGGTCATGCTGTAGCCCGGCGCCTCCGAGACTTTGACGCTGCGCGGGATCACCGTGCGCAGCACCTTGGCACCGAAGTAACGGCGCACCTCTTCGGCGACCTGGTCGGCCAGCTTGGTCCGGCCGTCGTACATCGTGAGCACCACGGTGCTGACGTTGAGCTGCGGGTTGAGGTGTGCCTTGACCATCTCGATGTTGCGCATCAGCTGGGACACGCCCTCCAGGGCGTAGTACTCGCACTGGATCGGAATCATCACCTCGGGCGCGGCGACGAGCGCGTTGATGGTGAGCAGCCCCAGCGACGGCGGGCAGTCGACGAAGACGTAGTCGAAGTCGAGATCGTCCAGGTCGGCCAGGGCCGTCCGCAACCGGTTCTCGCGCGCCACCATGCTGACCAGTTCGATCTCGGCACCGGCCAAGTCGATGGTGGCCGGTACGCAGAACAGGCGGTCATTGTGGGGGCTGCGCCGCAGGGCGTCCTTGACGGAAACCTCGCCGATGAGCACCTCATACGACGAGGGCGTACCGGATTGCCTGTCGGTGATGCCGAGCGCCGTGCTGGCGTTGCCCTGCGGGTCGAGGTCGATGACCAAGGTCTTGAGCCCCTGCAGGGCGAGCGCGGCGGCGAGGTTGACGGCGGTGGTGGTCTTACCGACTCCGCCCTTTTGATTGGCCACGGTGAGGATGCGGCGGTGGCGCGGCCGGCGCAGCGGCGGGTAGGTGGTGTGCAGAACGCGCATCGCGCGCTCCGCGGCCGCCCCGATCGGGGTGTCGAACTCGGCCACTGTTTCACGTGAAACATTGGCCGCCGAGTCCTCGATGGCACCTGGGACGAGGGGCGCGGGGACATCCGGCCCGGCGGGCGTCTGGACGGGCGTGGCGTTCGGGGACGGGCCCGAGGCGGTCGGCGATTCTCCCGGAGTGCTCATCGCTTCCCCGCCTTCCCCATCCGTGCCGGCTGTCGTCGCGGCCGCTCTGCGCGTCGCGCTATAACTACGGTTGCGGGGGGACGCAAATAGGTCGCGCCACATGTCACCACCCTGGCATCAACGGCGCCCGATGCTGCCATCACACGCCGGTACTGTTCAACTTCCTCGCGGCCGCGCTCGCCCTTGATCGCGAGCATCCGGCCCCCGGGCCGTAGCAACGGCATGCTCCACTTCGCCAACTTGTCCAACGACGCAACCGCTCGTGACACCGCCGCATCCCTTTCCCCGAACTGATGGCGCACCCACAGTTCCTCGGCACGGCCGCGGACCACTTCGACGGCCAACCCTAGTTGGTCGACGACCTCCGCGAGAAATTCACTTCGGCGCAGCTGCGGTTCCAGGAGCACCATCTCGACGTCCGGCCGCGCGAGCGCGAGCGGGATCCCGGGTAGCCCTGCGCCGCTGCCGATGTCGACGACCCGCTCCCCCTCCTCCAGCAGCTCGGCGGCGGCGGCGCTGTTGAGCAGATGGCGGTCCCAGACGCGGTCCACTTCGCGCGGTCCGAGCAGTCCTCGTTCCACTCCCGGACCGGCCAGCAGTTGCGCGTACCGCTGGGCGAGATCAAGCCGCGGGCCGAAGATCGCCTCCGCCGCCTCGGGCGCGGCGCCGGGCTGCGGTGGGTCGGACGGGGCCGCCGAGGGTTCGACGGGGCCGACATGTTTCACGTGAAACATCCTCTGCTTTGCCTGACGCAATGGGTGCCTCGGCGCCGGAACTACACCGCTGTAACTCGCTAGTCGTGAAGAACGACGACCCGTCGCGCGGGCTCCACGCCCTCGCTCTCGCTGTGCACGCCGGGCACCGCCGCGACGGCGTCGTGAACGATCTTGCGTTCGAACGGCGTCATCGGGGACAGCTCCTCGCGTTCACCGGATTCCAGCACCCGCCGCGCCACCTTGTCGCCCAGCGCGGCCAACTCCTCGCGACGCCGCCGACGCCAACTGGCGATGTCGAGCATCAGCCGGCTCCGGACACCGGTCTTCTGGTGCACGGCCAATCGGGTGAGCTCTTGCAGCGCGTCGAGCACCTCGCCGCCGCGGCCCACCAACTTGTTCAAGTCGTCGCTGCCGTCGATGCTCACCACCGCCCGGTTGCCCTCGACGTCCAGGTCGATGTCTCCGTCGAAGTCCAGCAGGTCCAGCAACTCCTCCAAGTAGTCGCCGGCGATCTCCCCCTCGGCGACCAGCCGCTCCTCCAGGTCGTCGGGTTCGTCCGCACCCGCCTCGGCCCCGTTTTCGGACCGTTCCTCGAGCTCGGCGTCGACGTCGGGTTGGGTGGTGGTGTCTGCGTCCGTCATGTCTTTCTCTCCCTCATCCATGGGTTCCTGCCAATCGGGGTCACCCGCCCGAGGCGGCCCGGCGTGGCTCTGTCTCCCTTGTCAGCGTTTGCGTTTCTTGGGCCGCGCGCCCGGCCGCGGGGTGCGGTTCGCCGCGCCGCCGTTCTGTCCACTGGGATTCGGCTTATCCGCCGGTGGCTTCACCGCCGCGCCGTCGCCATCGGAGCCGTCAGAGCCATCGGAGTCCGCCTCCCCCTCCCCGGCGGCCGGTGATCCGTTGCCCGCCGGCTGTCCGGCCTTGGGGCTTCGCTTGGGTTTGGCCCCCGGTGCCGGAGCATTGGCCGCTCGACGTTCCAGCGCTTCTTGCTTCTTGGCCTCGTCCTCTTTCTCGATCATGCCGAACACGTAGTGCTGCTGACCGAATGTCCAAATGTTGTTCGCGAACCAGTACAAGATGATCGCGAGCGGCAGGAACGGGCCACCGACGACGACGCCGAGCGGGAACACGTACAGCGCAAGCTTGTTCATCATCGCGGTCTGCGGATTGGCCGCGGCCTCAGGACTTTGCCGCGCCACCGATGCCCGGCTGTTGAAGTACGTCGCGATGCCGGCCAGGATCATCACCGGCGCACCGACCGCGATGACGGCCGGCCGGCTGAAGTGGGTGAACGCGTCCAACCCGGTCCGCTGCGTCATGAACGCGCCGATCGGGGCGCCGAACAGGTTCGCGTCCAAAAAGTGCCCGACGTCCGTCGGCGTGAACACGTAGTTTCCGGTGAGCCGGTTCTGGGCCACCGACAGGTGCGGCTGGCCGAAGCCCCCGGTTGTTCGGTTGAACGACCTCAGCACGTGGTAGAGCCCGATGAACACCGGGATCTGGGCAAGCATCGGCAGACAACCGAGGATGGGGTTGAACCCGTGCTCGCGTTGCAGCTTCTGCATCTCCAGCGCCATCCGCTGGCGGTCCTTGCCGTACTTCTTCTGCAGCGCCTTGATTTGCGGCTGCAGTTCCTGCATCTGCCGCGTGGTGCGGATCTGCCGCACGAACGGCTTGTAGAGCAACGCGCGGAGGGTGAAAACCAGGAACATCACCGACAGGGCCCACGCGAAGAAGCTCGACGGCCCCAGCATCGCTGCGAAGAGCTTGTACCAAACCCACATGATCCACGACACCGGGTAGTAGACGAAGTCGAGGCTAAAGAAATCAAACAAAGGTTCCACTCTCCCCTCGCGCCGGCGCGAATGCCGCCACGGCGCTGACGTCTTCGAAGTGCGCGCATTCCGGGCGTTCCGGGATCGGATCCCATCCGCCCCGATGCCATGGCCCGCACTTGGCGAGCCTGATCGCGGCCAACCAACTCCCCCGCATCAAGCCGTATTCGGTCAACGCGTCGACCGCATACTGGCTGCACGTCGGAACGAAGCGACACGTCGCCGGCCGCAAGGGCGAAACCATGTGCCGATACAGCTGGATCAGCGAGATCAGACCTCGGGCGGCCGCGGTCCCCGCCGTGCGGATGACGGCCCGCGCCGACGCAGGCGCCGTCACCGGTCCCGTCCCGCGGCTTCGAGCGCCCGGCGTAATCCGCGACGCAACTCTTCCGCCAACCGCGCCGACGATGCCGTCCGACTGCCGGGCAACGCCCGGATGACCACCTGGTCGGATTCCCGGAGCTCACCCAGAACGGATCGCGCGACATGCCGCAGCCGGCGCGACACCCGATGGCGGTCGACCGCCGAACCGACGGACTTGCCGACGATCAATCCGACGTGCGGGGCCGTTGGCGCGTCACCGTCTGTCCGGCGGAGATGGACGACAACGTCGGGCTGCGCCGCACGAATCCCGTGCTTCACCGTCGCGTCAAACTCCGTTGACCGCCGCATGCGGTTGCGTGCCGGAAGCACCGCCGAAAGACCCGACGTTGCGATCAGGCAGATAGCGCGCGGCGCCCCTTACGGCGCCGACTCGACACAATCGAGCGTCCGGCGCGGGTGCGCATGCGCAACCGGAAGCCATGCACGCGGGCTCGGCGCCGGTTGTTCGGCTGGAAGGTCCGCTTGCCCTTGGCCACGACGTTCTCCTCGTTGTGTCTCGCATTTCCATCCGGCCGGCCAGACTGTCTCGCTCAAGGTTCGTCTGCGGGTCGGTCGGAGGTAATCTTGCTGCTGGCCGGCGCGGTCCCCAGGCAGACCTGGGTCGCAGCCGCATCGCCGACTTTCGGGCGACTGTTTGAGGGTACTGACCAGGCTTCGCCTGGTCAAACCTGGCCTGCCCCAACGAACCCGCGCGGTCCCCGCCGAAAAACGCCACCCCGGCGGCAGGACCGCACCCCGGTCCGAACCGGCGACGAGCCGAACTAGGCCCAACGAACCCTAAACAACTCGATTGGAATGCAGCAGAACGGTTGGCAGCCGCACGGAAAACTGTTAGCTTCTGCCAGTGTCGTTTTAGACTGCAACGGCGCTCGACAACGAAGCGAGGATGGTGGATCGACTAGCTGCCTAGACGGCCTTGATAAAGGTTTTCTTCCAGCACGGAGATCGCGAGCCGTCGCCGGTAGGTTGTGGCTCGCATACGCTCATCCTGTCCACACCTGTGTATAACTATGTGGACAGTTGCTTTGTCCACCAGCGCGGTTGTACTTGGACCCGGGATGCTCGAGAACCAGGGGGATGCGTCGTTGACCGATGACCCCGGTTCAGGTTTCACGACCGTCTGGAACGCGGTCGTTTCGGAGCTCAACGGGGAATCCACCCCGGACGGCGTGGCCGCCAACCGCACAACGCTCATCACTCCCCTCACTCCCCAACAGCGGGCGTGGCTGAATCTGGTTCAGCCGCTGACCATCGTCGAGGGGTTCGCCCTCTTATCGGTGCCGAGCAGTTTCGTACAGAACGAAATCGAACGTCATCTCCGCGCCCCGATCACCGACGCCCTCAGCCGTCGCCTCGGGCAACAGATCCAGCTCGGGGTCCGCATCGCACCGCCCGACGACGACATCGACGACTCCCTGATCCCGCACGCCGAACCGTTCGCTCAATCCGAAGCACCGCTGCCGGACGACGACCCCATCGAAATCGATGAGCCCGACGAAAACGGCGAAGTCAGCGACAGTGCACAGCAGAGTTGGCCGAACTATTTCACCGAGCGGCCGCACCCCACAGATCCGGCCGTTGCCGGCGGGACGAGCCTGAACCGGCGCTACACGTTCGACACGTTCGTCATCGGAGCTTCGAATCGCTTCGCGCATGCGGCGGCCCTGGCGATCGCCGAAGCGCCGGCGCGCGCCTACAACCCGTTGTTCATCTGGGGTGAGTCCGGCCTGGGCAAGACCCACCTGTTGCATGCCGCGGGCAACTACGCGCAGCGACTCTTCCCGGGGATGCGAGTGAAATACGTATCCACCGAGGAGTTCACCAACGACTTCATCAACTCGCTTCGCGACGACCGCAAGGTCGCCTTCAAGCGCAGCTACCGCGACGTCGACGTGCTGCTCGTCGATGACATCCAGTTCATCGAGGGCAAGGAAGGTATTCAGGAGGAGTTCTTCCATACCTTCAACACGCTGCACAACGCCAACAAGCAGATCGTCATCTCCTCCGACCGGCCGCCCAAGCAGCTCGCCACCCTCGAAGACCGCCTCCGGACGCGGTTCGAGTGGGGCCTGATCACCGACGTCCAGCCACCCGAACTCGAGACCCGCATCGCCATCTTGCGCAAGAAAGCACAAATGGAGCGACTTGCGGTTCCCGACGACGTCCTCGAACTCATTGCCAGCAGCATCGAACGCAACATCCGCGAACTCGAGGGCGCCCTGATTCGGGTCACCGCGTTCGCCTCGTTGAACAAGACTCCGATCGATAAGGCGCTGGCCGAAATCGTGCTGCGTGACCTCATCGCCGACGCCAGCACGATGCAGATCAGCGCGGCAACAATCATGGCTGCCACCGCTGAGTACTTCGACACCACAGTGGAAGAACTCCGCGGGCCCGGCAAGACGCGCGCCCTGGCGCAGTCACGCCAGATCGCGATGTATCTCTGCCGCGAGCTCACCGACCTGTCGCTGCCCAAGATCGGACAGGCATTCGGGCGCGATCACACCACGGTGATGTACGCGCAGCGCAAGATCCTGTCCGAAATGGCCGAGCGTCGTGAGGTCTTCGATCACGTCAAAGAGCTCACCACCCGTATCCGCCAGCGCTCCAAGCGCTGACTCCGGGCCGCCCCGACCGCCCGCCGGCACATTTTTTCCAAAAAACTTCCCGCCCGCCTGTCACACCCGCCACACCCGGGCCTTGTGCGCAGCACTGTGCACAACGCAACCAAACACCCGTGTACTACGGGACGCCGCGTGCACAACCGCCCTCGCTCCCCAATGGCCCAACACCGGACTCACAGTTATGCACCCCGTCATCCACAGCCCCATGCCCGCCCTAGCTGCGTCGAACCCCGGCTGTCCCCAGGATGCACAGGCCTTATTACTAGTACTGAGATCTCTTCGTCGTTTCTTCTTTGAAATACAGCGTTGGGGACGCTTGGTCGAACACCCCGCACGGATGCGCCGGTAACCACGCTTGTCAGGGTTCCCGATTAGCTTTCAAGATGGCCTCGGACGATCTACGGTTGTTCTTCGACTGCCGTTGCGGTCGTCGTTGGCACGACGTGTCAGTGGCGTTCGTCGCGGAGCCCCGTGCTAGCGGAGACGGCTAGCCACTGGACTTTAAAACTCTCGGTAGGTGAAGGGACGCTATGGACGCGGCGACGACAAGAGCTGGCCTCAGCGACTTGAAGTTTCGTTTGGTGCGGGAGTCCTTCGCCGACGCGGTGTCGTGGGTGGCGAAGAACCTGCCGACCCGGCCGGCGGTGCCGGTGCTCTCTGGAGTGTTGTTATCCGGGACCGATGCGGGCCTGACGATCTCCGGATTCGACTACGAAGTTTCCGCCGAAGCGCAGGTGGCAGCCGAAATAGCTTCTCCCGGAAGTGTTTTGGTTTCCGGAAGGTTGTTATCGGACATCACCCGCGCGCTGCCGAACAAGCCGGTCGACTTCTACGTCGACGGCAACCGCGTCGCGTTGAACTGCGGAAGTGCCCGATTCTCGCTGCCGACGATGGCGGTCGAGGATTACCCGACGCTGCCGGGCTTGCCGGAAGAGACCGGCGCATTGGCCGCGGATCTCTTCGCGGAGGCCATCAGCCAGGTGGCCATCGCGGCCGGCCGTGATGACACGTTGCCGATGTTGACCGGAATCCGGGTCGAGATCTCGGGCAACACGGTGGTTTTGGCCGCCACCGACAGGTTCCGGCTGGCGGTGCGCGAGCTGACTTGGTCAGCGTCGTCGCCCGACATCGAAGCCGCGGTGCTGGTGCCGGCGAAGACTTTGGCCGAGGCCGCCCGGGCGGGTGCCGACGGTTCCGAGGTTCGGTTGTCCTTGGGGGCCGGCAGCGGCGTTGGCAAGGACGGGTTGCTCGGCATCAGCGGCAACGGCAAGCGGAGCACGACGCGGCTGTTGGATGCGGAGTTCCCGAAGTTCCGTCAACTGTTGCCCGCCGAGCACACGGCGGTGGCGACCATCAACGTCGCCGAGCTGACCGAGGCGATCAAGCTGGTGGCGTTGGTCGCGGACCGGGGTGCCCAGGTGCGGATGGAATTCTCCGAAGGCTCGCTGCGGTTGTCTGCGGGTGCCGACGACGTGGGCCGCGCCGAAGAGGACCTCGCCGTCGACTTCGTGGGCGAGCCGTTGACGATCGCGTTCAACCCGACCTACCTCACCGACGGGCTGGCCGCGGTCCATTCCGAACGGGTGTCATTCGGTTTCACCACCCCCGGGAAGCCGGCGCTGCTGCGTCCGGCGTCGGGTGACGACAGTTCACCCACCGGCAGCGGACCCTTCGCGGCATTACCGACGGATTACGTCTACCTGCTGATGCCAGTTCGGTTGCCCGGATAGGTGTACGTCCGGCATTTGGGACTGCGCGATTTCCGGTCCTGGGCGCACGCCGACCTCGAATTGGAGCCGGGCCGGACGGTGTTTGTCGGTTCCAACGGGTTCGGTAAAACGAATCTCATTGAGGCGCTGTGGTTTTCGACCACGTTGGGGTCGCATCGGGTTGGCACCGATACCCCCCTGATCAGGGCGGGCGCCGAACGGGCTGTGGTGTCGACGATCGTCGTCAACGAGGGTCGAGAGTGCGCGATCGACCTGGAGATCGCGGCGGGGCGGGCTAATAAGGCGCGGCTCAATCGTTCGCCCGTGCGCAGCACGCGGGAGGTGATCGGCGTCTTGCGCGCCGTGCTTTTTGCTCCCGAAGACCTGGCCCTGGTCCGGGGGGATCCGTCGGAGCGGCGACGCTACCTCGACGATTTGGCGACGGTGCGGCGGCCGGCGGTCGCCGCGGTGCGGTCGGACTACGAGAAGGTGCTGCGCCAGCGTACGGCGCTGTTGAAATCCGCGGCCGGAATCCGGCACCGGGCTGACCGCAGCGCCCTGGACACCCTCGACGTGTGGGACAGCCGGTTGGCGGAACACGGCGCCGAGTTGATGGCCGCGCGGATCGACCTGGTGAATGAGTTGGCACCCGAAGTGGAGAAGGCCTACCAACTGCTCGCGCCGGCCTCGCGGCCCGCCTCGATCGCCTACCGAACCAGCCTCGGGGCGCATGCCACACCGGACGCGGCGGGGACCGATCGCGATTTCCTGGAAACCGCTTTGTTGGCGGCGCTGGCCGAGCGCCGTGCCGCGGAATTGGAGCGGGGCATGTCTCTGGTGGGCCCCCATCGCGACGATCTCGACCTCTGGCTCGGTGACCAACCCGCCAAAGGCTTTG
This sequence comes from Mycobacterium sp. E735, assembly GCF_001666955.1. Lineage (NCBI taxonomy): Bacteria > Bacillati > Actinomycetota > Actinomycetes > Mycobacteriales > Mycobacteriaceae > Mycobacterium > Mycobacterium sp. E735. The sequence continues at coordinate 17,533 of NZ_LZIX01000058.1, forward strand.
CCAGCCATGGGGAATCATGGTCCTTCGCGGTGGCGCTGCGGCTGGCCTCCTACGAGTTGTTGCGCGCCGACGGCAGCGAACCGGTGCTCTTACTCGATGACGTATTCGCCGAACTCGATGCGGCCCGCCGTAGGGCGTTGGCGACGGTGGCGGAATCCGCGGAGCAGGTGTTGGTCACCGCCGCGGTGGTCGAGGACATTCCGGCGGACTGGGCCGCCAGGCAGATACCGATTGATTTGCGCGACGACGACCTCGGCCGGGTCTCGGTGGTGAGGTCATGACGGGCAGCGGCGACGAACAAGAATCGACGCCGGCCGACCCGGGCCTGCTGCGCGGCATCGACTTGGTTCGGCGCACGCTCGAGGAAGCCCGCGCCGCGGCCCGCGCGCAAGGCAAGGATGCCGGCCGCGGCCGCGCGACCCCGGCGCCGAGCCGCCGCGTCGCGGGGCATCGCCGAAGCTGGTCGGGGCCCGGCCCGGACGCCCGCGATCCCCAGCCCCTCGGCCGTCTCGCCCGGGACTTGGCCAAGAAGCGCGGGTGGTCGGCGCAGGTGGCCGAAGGAACCGTGCTCGGAAACTGGGCGTCCGTGGTCGGTCAGCAGATCGCCGACCACGCGACGCCGACGGCGTTGAGCGACGGGGTCCTCAGCGTGGCCGCCGAATCGACCGCGTGGGCCACGCAATTGCGGATGATTCAGTCGCAACTGTTGGCCAAGATCGCCGCGGCCGTGGGCAACGGTGTGGTCACGCAGTTGAAAATCACCGGGCCCGTGGCGCCGTCGTGGCGCAAGGGGCCGCGCCACATCGCCGGAAGGGGCCCGCGCGACACCTACGGTTAACGGCGCGACCGGCGACGAACCATCCCCAGACACGGTTTCATCAACAGGCCGCTGAAAGCCGCCAGGACGACGTGAAGCGGGTTGACGCACGTCGGGACGCGGCGTCAACAGAGAAATCGCCCGCACGGCGCAGTTAGCTAGGTGGAAACGCGCCCAGAGAATCGGTGCGGGCGGCTCATCACGGTAGACTGGCTGCATGCGGCTGATGCGGTGACTGGAACCGCCCGCATGAAACCCCAAGGAGAGCATTCCGACCGTGGCTGCCCAGAAGAAGAAGGCGCAAGACGAATACGGCGCGTCAGCGATCACCGTGCTCGAGGGCCTGGAGGCCGTCCGCAAACGCCCCGGCATGTACATCGGGTCCACCGGTGAGCGCGGTCTGCACCACCTCATTTGGGAGGTAGTCGACAACTCGGTGGACGAGGCGATGGCCGGTTACGCCACCCGGGTCGATGTGCGGCTCCTCGACGACGGCAGCGTGGAGGTGGCCGACGACGGGCGCGGCATCCCGGTGGCCATGCACGCGACCGGCGCCCCAACCGTCGACGTGGTGATGACGCAGCTGCACGCCGGCGGCAAGTTCGGTGGCGAAAACAGCGGCTACACGGTTAGTGGTGGGTTGCACGGCGTCGGCGTGTCGGTGGTCAACGCGCTGTCCACCCGGCTGGAAGTCAACATCAAACGCGACGGCCACGAATGGTTCCAGTATTACGACCGTGCCGTGCCCGGCACCCTCAAGCAGGGTGAGTCAACCAAGAAGACCGGAACCACGATCAGGTTCTGGGCCGACCCTGAGATCTTCGAAACGCTGGAGTACGACTTCGAGACCGTCGCACGCCGCCTGCAGGAGATGGCGTTTCTGAACAAGGGCCTCACGATCAACCTCACCGACGAACGAGTCGAGCAGGACGAGGTCGTCGACGAAGTGGTCAGCGACACCGCCGAAGCGCCCAAGTCCGCGGAGGAGAAGGCGGCGGAAAACGCTGCGCCGCACAAGGTCAAGCACCGCACGTTCCACTACCCCGGCGGCCTGGTCGACTTCGTCAAGCACATCAATCGCACCAAGAGCCCGATCCAGCAGAGCGTCATCGACTTCGACGGAAAAGGCACCGGTCACGAGGTCGAAATCGCCATGCAATGGAACGGCGGCTACTCGGAGTCGGTCCACACCTTCGCCAACACCATCAACACCCATGAGGGCGGCACCCATGAAGAGGGCTTCCGCAGCGCCCTGACCTCGGTGGTGAACAAGTACGCCAAAGACAAGAAGTTGCTCAAGGAGAAGGACGCCAACCTCACCGGCGACGACATCCGGGAAGGCCTGGCGGCGGTCATCTCGGTCAAGGTCGCTGAGCCCCAGTTCGAGGGCCAGACCAAGACCAAACTGGGTAACACCGAGGTCAAATCGTTCGTGCAGAGGGTGTGCAACGAACAGTTGACGCACTGGTTCGAGGCCAACCCCTCTGAGGCGAAAACCGTTGTGAACAAGGCGGTTTCGTCGGCACAAGCGCGGATCGCGGCCCGCAAGGCGCGCGAGCTGGTGCGCCGCAAGAGCGCCACCGACCTCGGGGGGCTACCCGGGAAGCTCGCGGACTGCCGCTCTACCGACCCGCGGAAATCCGAACTATATGTGGTGGAGGGCGATTCGGCGGGCGGCTCGGCGAAGAGTGGCCGCGACTCGATGTTCCAGGCGATCCTGCCGTTGCGAGGCAAGATCATCAACGTCGAAAAGGCGCGCATCGACCGGGTGCTGAAGAACACGGAGGTCCAGGCGATCATCACCGCGCTCGGCACCGGCATCCACGACGAATTCGACATCAGCAAGTTGCGCTACCACAAGATCGTGTTGATGGCCGACGCGGACGTCGACGGCCAGCACATCTCGACCCTGCTGCTGACGTTGCTGTTCCGCTTCATGCGGCCGCTGATCGAAAACGGGCACGTCTTCCTCGCGCAGCCGCCGCTGTACAAGCTGAAGTGGCAGCGGACCGACCCGGAGTTCGCCTACTCCGATCGCGAACGCGACGGCCTGCTCGAGGCCGGGCTCAAAGCCGGCAAGAAGATCAACAAAGAGGACGGCATCCAGCGCTACAAGGGCCTGGGTGAGATGGACGCGAAAGAATTGTGGGAGACCACGATGGACCCGTCGGTCCGGGTGCTGCGCCAGGTCACCCTGGACGACGCCGCGGCCGCCGACGAGTTGTTCTCGATCCTGATGGGCGAGGACGTCGACGCGCGCCGCAGCTTCATCACCCGCAACGCCAAAGACGTTCGCTTCCTGGATGTCTGACGTACTCGTCAGGCACGCCAACCCACAAAGGGGAATAGATGACTGACACCACGCTGCCACCCGGCGACGAGGCCGGCGACCGCATCGAACCGGTCGACATTCAGCAGGAGATGCAGCGCAGCTACATCGATTACGCGATGAGCGTGATCGTCGGGCGCGCGCTGCCAGAGGTGCGTGACGGGCTCAAGCCGGTACACCGCCGCGTGCTTTATGCGATGTACGACTCGGGCTTCCGCCCGGACCGCAGTCACGCCAAGTCGGCGCGCTCGGTCGCCGAGACGATGGGCAACTACCACCCCCACGGCGACGCGTCGATCTACGACACCCTGGTGCGGATGGCGCAGCCGTGGTCGCTGCGGTACCCACTGGTCGACGGTCAGGGTAACTTCGGCTCTCCGGGCAACGATCCACCAGCCGCGATGCGCTACACCGAGGCGCGGCTAACCCCGCTTGCCATGGAGATGCTGCGTGAAATCGACGAGGAGACAGTCGATTTCATCCCGAACTACGACGGCCGGGTGCAGGAGCCGACCGTGCTGCCCAGCCGGTTCCCCAACCTGCTGGCCAACGGCTCCGGCGGCATCGCGGTCGGGATGGCGACCAACATCCCGCCACACAACTTGCGCGAGCTGGCCGAGGCCGTCTACTGGTGCCTGGACAACCACGAGGCCGACGAAGAAGCCACCCTGGCCGCAGTCTGCGAGCGGGTCAAGGGCCCGGACTTCCCCACCCACGGTCTGATCGTCGGGTCGCAGGGCATCCACGATGCCTACACCACCGGTCGGGGATCGATCCGGATGCGCGGAGTCGTTGAGATAGAAGAAGATTCGCGGGGCCGCACCTCGATCGTCATCACCGAGTTGCCCTATCAGGTCAACCACGACAACTTCATCACGTCGATCGCAGAGCAGGTCCGCGACGGCAGGCTTACCGGAATCGCCAACATCGAGGACCAGTCCAGCGATCGGGTCGGCCTGCGCATCGTCGTCGAGATTAAGCGCGACGCGGTGGCCAAGGTGGTGCTGAACAACCTCTACAAGCACACCCAGCTGCAAACCAGCTTCGGCGCCAACATGTTGTCGATCGTCGACGGGGTGCCGCGCACGTTGCGGCTCGACCAGATGATCCGCTACTACGTCGCGCACCAACTCGACGTCATCGTCCGGCGCACCACCTACCGGCTGCGCAAGGCCAACGAACGCGCCCACATCCTGCGCGGTCTGGTCAAGGCGCTCGACGCGCTGGACGAGGTCATCGCGCTGATACGGGCGTCGGAAACCGTCGACATCGCCCGGGCCGGACTTATCGAGCTGCTCGACATCGATGAGATCCAGGCCCAGGCCATCCTCGACATGCAGTTGCGTCGCCTGGCCGCTCTGGAGCGCCAGCGCATCATCGACGACCTGGCCAAGATCGAGGCCGAGATCGCCGACCTGGAAGACATCCTGGCCAAGCCGGAACGGCAGCGCGGGATCGTTCACGACGAGCTCGCCGAGATCGTCGACAAGCACGGCGACGATCGGCGGACCCGGATCATCGCGGCCGACGGTGACGTCAACGATGAGGACCTGATCGCCCGCGAAGAGGTCGTCGTCACCATCACCGAGACCGGTTATGCCAAGCGAACCAAGTCCGACCTCTACCGCAGCCAGAAGCGCGGCGGCAAGGGCGTGCAGGGCGCCGGTCTCAAGCAGGACGACATCGTCAAGCACTTCTTCGTCAGCTCGACGCACGACTGGATCCTGTTTTTCACCACGCAGGGCCGGGTCTATCGCGCCAAGGCGTACGAACTGCCCGAGGCGTCCAGGACGGCGCGCGGTCAGCACGTGGCGAACCTGCTGGCCTTCCAGCCCGAGGAGCGCATCGCCCAGGTCATCCAGATCCGAAGTTACGAGGACGCCCCGTACCTGGTGCTGGCCACGCGCAACGGCCTGGTCAAGAAGACCAAGCTGACCGACTTCGACTCGAACCGATCGGGTGGAATCGTCGCGATCAACCTGCGCGACAACGACGAGCTCGTCGGCGCGGTGCTGTGCTCGTCGGACGAGGACCTGCTGCTGGTATCGGCCAACGGCCAATCCATCCGGTTCTCGGCGACCGACGAGGCGCTGCGCCCGATGGGCCGCGCCACCTCCGGCGTCCAGGGCATGCGGTTCAACACCGACGATTACCTGTTGTCGCTCAACGTGGTTCGCGAGGGCACGTACCTATTGGTGGCGACGTCCGGCGGCTACGCCAAGCGCACCGCGATCGAGGAGTATCCGGTGCAGGGCCGCGGCGGCAAGGGCGTGCTGACGGTGATGTACGACCGGCGGCGCGGCAAGCTGGTGGGCGCGCTGATCGTCGACGAAGACAGCGAGCTCTACGCCATCACCTCCGGCGGCGGGGTAATCCGCACGGCGGCGAGGCAGGTCCGTAAGGCGGGACGGCAGACCAAGGGTGTTCGCCTGATGAACCTGGGCGAGGACAACACGCTGCTGGCCATCGCGCGCAACGCCGAGGAGAACGCGGACGAAGTCGTCGACGAAGCGGAAGGCGCCGCGGACGCAGACGGCTAGTCGTTGACAATCCGCGCGGTCCGACGAACGGCCGGGCAATTAGACTCGGCCCGACCGGACAAAATGCGACGCCCCCGCGGCCGTGGCAGGAGAGCTAAGGAGTCGGGGTGACCTCACCGAACGAGCCGGGCGCCCCCAAACAGGGCGATGGCCTTAATGGGGATGGCTCGGCCGAGCGTGCCGGCGCCCACCGCGCGACGCCGCCCGCACCGGCCGGCCGCGCTCCGGACGCCGGGGACTCACCGCCGTGGCAGCGTGGCGGTCCCCGGCCCCTGCAGGCGCCGCAACGGCAGACCGAGCCGCCCACCGAGGCGCGCCAGTCCGGCCCGCCCAGTGGTGTCGAGGCGCGGCTCAACCGGTTCATCTCCGGCACCGCGGCCCCCGGTGCACCCGCGCAGGGCAAAAACCCGCCGCACGACAACGACGCCCCGCAGGGGCGTGGCGACGGGCCGCCGGCGGAGGCTTACGCCAGCGAGTTGCCCGACCTGTCCGGCCCGATTCCGCGGGGCCCCCAGCGCAAAGCGTCACCCGACCGCGCGCCGGAGCCGTCGACCCAGGCGGGATCCGGCCGGTCGTCGGCCACGGAAAACCGGGAGGGCCGCGAGACCCGCGAGAGCCGCACCCAGGTGTCGCGGCGACCGCGCGGGCCCGTGCGGGCCAGCATGCAGATCCGCCGGATCGATCCGTGGAGCACGCTGAAGGTCTCGCTGTTGCTCTCGGTCGCGTTGTTCTTCGTCTGGATGATCGCCGTGGCGTTCCTGTATCTCGTCCTCGGCGGCATGGGCGTGTGGTCGAAGCTGAACAGCAACGTCGGCGACCTGCTGAACAACACCAGCGGCAGCAGCGGCGAACTGGTCTCCAGCGGCACCATCTTCGGCGGGGCCGTGTTGATCGGCCTGGTCAACATCGTGTTGTTGACGGCGATGGCCACCATCGCCGCGTTCGTCTACAACCTGACCACCGATCTGATCGGCGGCATCGAGGTGACGTTGGCCGACCGCGACTAGCGTTTTTGGGGGTCGGGCGGCAATTGCGGTAATCTCGTCGCTCGGCCGTACGCGTGTACGGGCCTATAGCTCAGGCGGTTAGAGCGCTTCGCTGATAACGAAGAGGTCGGAGGTTCGAGTCCTCCTAGGCCCACAACCATGTGCCCATCAAGACGTTGCGTAAGACTTGCCCTGCCAATCACACTGATCGCTGTGGTGGCGGCGGTGGCGTGGTCCCGACGCGGGGTCGAGATCTGGCACGTGGCGGTGGACGACACCACGGGTCAGCCACCACCCGAGCCCGGCGAGGGGCCTTAGCTCAGTTGGTAGAGCACCGCCTTTGCAAGGCGGGTGTCAGGGGTTCGATTCCCCTAGGCTCCACAAATCGTGGGCGCGCCGACGTGCGTCCACGCCGCCAGGAACAGCCAACGGAAACGGTTGGCGTAACTCGCGACCCGCCCGAATTTGGCGCGGGTTTTGCGTCCCGGATCGATAGCTATCCCGCTAGTGTGTAAGCACTGATCGCGTGCCGAATAAGTCGCAGCCGCAGCGAAAGCGGTTGACCTGCGAGAAAGCCCACCGCCAAACCACACACCCTCGATATCGACGTCGCAGTAGGCAGCCCCACAACCCGACAGTTGCTATCGCGCGATAGGCAGCCGACAGCGCGACTCCGCCTTTGCTGTGAGGAGGAAACGGCTTTGTTCGGGCCAATATCAAGGGCGCGTGTGCGGGGCGGGCTATGTCTTCGCACCCGGTAGCCACTCCCGTCGCGGTCATCGGCATGGCCTGCCGCCTGCCCGGAGGCATCGATTCTCCAGAACAGTTGTGGGAGGCCTTGCTCCGCGGCGATGACCTGGTCACCGAAATTCCACCCGAGCGGTGGGACGCCGACGAGTTCTACGATCCCCAGCCCGGTGTGCCCGGTCGGTCCGTCTGCAAATGGGGCGCGTTTCTGGACGACGTCGCCGGCTTCGACCCGGAGTTCTTCGGCATCACCGACAACGAGGCGACCGCGATGGACCCGCAGCACCGCCTGCTGCTGGAAACCTCGTGGGAGGCCATGGAGCACGGCGGCCTGACCCGAGAGACGCTGGCCGGTTCCCGCACCGGCGTCTTCATGGGACTGATGCACGACGACTACCAATTGGTGCACGCGGACGCCAACGCCCTGGAGGGCCCGTACGGCTACCTGGGCAATAGCTTCGCCATGGGCTCCGGACGCGTTGCCTACACGATGGGGCTACGCGGTCCGGCGATGACGGTGGATACCGCCTGCTCGTCGGGGCTTGCGGCGGTGCATATGGCGTGCCGCAGCCTGCATGACGGCGAAAGCGAGCTCGCATTGGCGGGCGGCGCCTCGGTGTCGTTCGAACCGCGTAAGTCCTGCTCGGGTTCCGCCATCGGAATGCTGTCTGCCACGGGACGCTGCCGCGCCTTCGACGTCGGCGCCGACGGGTTCGTGGCCGGCGAGGGCTGCGTCGTCTTGTTGCTCAAACGGTTGGCGGATGCCTTGCGCGCGGGTGACCGAATCTTGGCTGTGCTCCGCGGCACCGCGGCAAACCAGGATGGCCACACGGCGAACATCGTGACGCCGTCACGGGCCGCACAGGTCGAGGCCTATCGGGCCGCCCTGGCGGCGGCGGACGTGGACGCCCGCACCGTCGGCATGGTGGAAGCACACGGTCCCGGAACGCCGGTGGGTGACCCCGTCGAATACGCCAGCCTGGCGGAGGTGTACGGCGCGGACGGGCCGTGCGCGCTCGCATCCATCAAGACCAACTTCGGGCACACCCAGTCGGCCGCCGGAGCCCTCGGCCTGATGAAAGCCGTTCTCGCGCTGCAACACGGGGTGATCCCGCGCAACCTGCACTTCACCCAATTACCCGACGAAATGTCCCGTATCAAGACCAATCTCTTTGTGCCGCAGGCTAATACAGCGTGGCCCAGCCAGCACGGCCCGCGCCGGGCGGCGGTGTCGTCGTACGGGTTCTCGGGGACCAATGTGCACGCGATCGTGGAGCAAGCGCCGGTCACATCGGGCGCCCCGCCGACTCCCCCGGCGATCGATGGCCCGCTGCTCTTCCCGCTGTCCGCCACGTCGGCAGACGGGCTGCGGCGCACCGCCGGACGGCTCGCGGACTGGGTCGAAAAACACGCTCCCGGGCTCGCCGCATCGGACCTGGCGTACACGCTCGCCCGGCGGAGGGCGCACCGGACGGTGCGCACCGCGGTCATCGCCGGCACGCTCGACGAGCTGACCACGGGGCTGCGGGGGGTCGCCGCCGGCGACTTCCCTTACCAGCCGGCGGTCGGGCAGGACGACCGAAGACCGGTCTGGTTGTTTTCCGGCCAGGGCTCGCAGTGGGCGGCGATGGGCGCGGAGTTGCTCACTACCGAACCGGTGTTCGCCGCGACGGTCGCGACGGTGGAGCCGCTGATCGCCCGGGAATCGGGTTTCTCAGTCACCCAGGCGATTTCGACACCCGCCACGGTGACCGGGATCGACCGGATCCAGCCGGCGTTGTTCACCATGCAGGTCGCGCTGGCGGCCACGATGAGGGGCTACGGGGTGCGGCCGGGCGCCGTGATCGGCCACTCGATGGGCGAGGCCGCGGCCGCGGTCGTGGCCGGGGCGTTGTCGCTGGAGGACGGCGTCCGCGTGATCTGCCGCCGCTCCCGGCTGATGTCGACAATCGCCGGCTCCGGCGCAATGGCGTCGGTGGAACTGCCGGCCGAGCAGGTCCTTTTGGAACTCATGGCCCGGGGTGTCGACGACGTCGTGCTGGCGGTGGTGGCCTCACCGCAGTCGACGGTGGTCGGCGGCGCCGCGCAGGCCGTGCGCGACCTGGTCACCGCGTGGGAGCAACGCGACGTGCCTGCGCGCGAGATCGCCGTCGACGTGGCATCGCACTCCCCGCAGGTGGATCCGATCCTCGACGAGCTGTCCGACGCCCTCGCAGAGGTCGACCCCAGGACACCCGACGTACCCTTCTACTCCGCGACCGCATTCGACCCGCGCGAGCAGCCCGTGTGTGACGCCTGGTATTGGTCGGACAATCTGCGCCACATGGTGCGTTTCGCGGCCGCCGTGCAGGCGGCGTTGGAGGACGGCCACCGCGTGTTCGCGGAGTTGGCGCCGCATCCGCTACTCACCCATGCGGTCGAACAGACCGCGGCCAGCCTCGGTATGCCGCTGGCCGCCCTCAGCGCCATGCGCCGAGAGCAGGAACTCCCGCACGGGCTGCGCGGCTTTCTGGCGGATCTGCACGATGCCGGCGCGGCCGTCGACTTCTCGGTGCTCTATCCGGGGGGCCAACTGGTGGACGTTCCGCTCCCGACGTGGAGCCACCGCCGACTGCTGCTGAACCGCGACGGTCAGGATTCGCGGGCACGCGGCGCCTGGACCGTCCCGGTGCACCCGCTGATGGGGCCACATGTGCGGCTGCCCGAGGAACCCGAGCGCCACGTCTGGCAGGGCGAGGTTGGAACCGTGGCGCAGCCCTGGCTGGGCGACCACCGCATCCACCACGTGGCCGTTCTCCCGGGGGCGGCGTACTGCGAGATGGCGTTGGCCGCGGCTCGCACGATCTTCGGTGAGAAGTCGGAGGTTCGCGACATCGCATTCGAGGCGACGCTGCTGTTGGACGACGAGACTCCAGTGTGCGCGGACGCGTCGATGACCGCGCCCGGCGTCGCCGATTTCGTGGTGCAGAGCTTTCAGCAGCGCAAGCCGATTCGGCGGGCGACGGCGGTGCTGCGGGCGGGAGGACGGGAGGACCGCCCGGCGGCTTACGACATCGCAGGCCTGCTCGCGGCCCACTCGTGCCGGCTGGACGGGGTCGAGCTGCGGAACCAGTTCGACGACCACGGTTTGCAGTATGGCGCGGCCTTCGCCGGACTGGCCGCGGCGCACAGCGCGGGCAAGGGCGCCGCCACGGTGCTGGCGGAGGTCGCGCTGCCCGGTGCCATCCGCTCGCAACACAGCGCCTACGGCGTCCACCCCGCGCTGCTTGACGCGTGCTTTCAATCGGTTGCGGCGCACCCCGCGGCCCGAGTCGCGGGCAGCGCCGGGCTGCTGTTACCGCTTCGCGTCCGCGGTATCCGGCTCTACGCCGAGACCCGCGGAGCGCGGTACTGCTACACGAAGGTGTCAACCGCCGACGGGGCCGGCGTTGAGGCCGACCTCGAGGTGCTTGACGAACAAGGGACCGTGCTGCTGGCCGTGGACGGACTGCAAGTCAGCACCGGAGCCGCCGAGGGTGCCCATCGCGATCGCGTGCTGAACGAACGACTGCTGACGATCGAGTGGACACAGCGAACACTGCCCGACGTGGAACACCTGGGCCGGGAATCATGCTTGCTGATCAGCACTTCCGCCACCGCGGACGTGATGGCGACCAGTCTGGCCGATGCGGTGAAGTCCGCGGGAACCGACTGCGCGACCATGACATGGCCGCAGCACTGCGATCATTTGTCCAACTCCGAAACCCTGGGCTCGCACCTTGGTGCCGGCAGTGTCCGCCGGGTGGTCATCCTGACCGGGCCGAAAAACGGCAACCCCGATGAGGAGTGCGCCCAGCGTGGCGGGGACTATGTCCGTCATCTCACGCGAATTGCCAGGCATATCACCAAGATCGACCAAGAGCCGCCGCGTCTTTATGTCGTGACGCGCAATGCCCAGGCCGTTGTGCCGGGGGACGTGAACAACCTGGAGCAGGCCGGGCTGCGCGGCCTGGTGCGAGCTATCGGCACCGAATATCCGCACCTGCGCCCAACGCTGATCGACACGGACGAGGAGTCCGACGCCGAGCAACTGGCCAGACAACTGTTGGGGCCTTCGGACGAGGACGAGACGGCCTGGCGGAACGGTCGGTGGCACACCGCCCGCGTGGCCCCCGGGCCGCTGCGGCCTGAGGAGCGGCGTACCGGCGTGGCGGATCACCCCTACGACGGGATGCGCATGCGGATCCGCACGCCCGGCGATTTGGAAACGCTGGAACTGGCGGCGTTTGAACGATTCCCGCCGGGGCGGGGGGAGATTGAGGTCGCGGTCACCGCATCCAGCATCAACTTCTCCGACGTTCTGGTCGCAGCAGGCGGGCAGGCCGGTGGTAACGGCGATGCAGCACGCCTCGGGACGGACTTCGCGGGCGTCGTGACCGCCGTGGGTCCCGACGTCTCCACCCATCGGGTGGGTGACCACGTCGGCGGGTTCTCTGAAAGTGGTTGCTGGGCAACGTTCGTCACCTGTGACGCCCGCCTGGCCGCGACGCTGCCGCCGGGCCTCACCGACGACCGGGCGGCTGCGGTGACCACTCCGCACACGATCGCCTGGTACGCCTTGCACGAGCAGGCAAGGATCGCCAACGGCGAACGGGTGTTGATCCATTCCGCCGCGGGCGGCGTGGGGCGGGCGGCGATCGCGATCGCCCGCGCCGCGGGAGCCGAAATCTTCGCCACCGCCGGAAGCGAGCAACGGCGGGAGTTGTTGCGCGACATCGGAATCAACCACGTCTATGACTCCCGCGGTGTCGAGTTCGCGGAACAGATCCGCCGCGACACCGACGGATATGGTGTCGACATCGTGCTCAACTCGCTGTCGGGCGCGGCGCAACGTGCCAGCCTGGAGGTGTTGGCCGCCGGCGGACGATTCGTGGAGATCGGTAAGCGGGATGTCGATGCGAATACCAGGGTGGAGCTCTTTCCATTCCGGCGGAACCACACGTTCCACTACGTCGATCTGGCGTTGATGTCGCAGAGCCATCCAAAGCGAGTGGGCGGATTGCTGGACACCGTGTACCGCCTTGTCGCACAGGGTGAGCTGCCGACACCGGACATCACCCACCACGCGCTCGGCGATGCCGCCGCGGCCCTCCGAGCGAAAAGCGAGGCCGAGCACACGGGCAGGGTCCTCCTCGATGTGCCGCAGACCGGGAGCTCAGTACGATGCGGCCGCAGCCGGCCGCGGCCATCCTTTCGGCGAGGAAGAGCCCGATGCCGCCCAGGCCACCGGTAATGATGTAGGAGCCGTCGTTCCGGAAGGTCCGGGCTTGACCGGGTGGTACGACGACGTTGGTGTGACCGGTCTGCGGCACATCGAGGAGGACCCTGCCCGTGTGCTCGGCCTCGCTTTTCGCTCGGAGGGCCGCGGCGGCATC
>NZ_LZIX01000059.1:0-15621 GCF_001666955.1 Mycobacterium sp. E735
GAGCTGCTCCAGCAGCGGGACCGCCACCCGCCGGGTGGTGCGCAGCGCGCGCCGCGCGACGGGGACGGTGAACGGCTACGGCCCGCCGCCGGGATACGGCCCGCCGCCCGGGTACGGCCCGCCGCCCGGGTACGGCCCGCCGCCCGGGTACGGCCCGCCGCCCGGGTACGGCCCGCCGGCGTGGCAATCCGGCCCCCGTGTTCCGGCAGCGGTCAAACCCGGCATCATCCCGTTGCGGCCACTCACCCTGGGTGACATCTTCAACGGCGCGGTCGGTTACGTCCGCGCCAATCCGAAGGCCACGCTGGGGCTGACGACCGTCGTGGTGGTGGTCATTCAGATCGTGACGAAACTCGCCGTGTACGGGCCGCTGGCGGCCTACGGCAGGTTGAGCACCGACCACGCGAAGGAACTGACCACCGGGGTCATCGGCGCCTGGTTGACGTCGATGAGCGCCGGCGTCCTGGTCGCCTGGCTAGGCGGCATGCTGTTGTCCGGGATGCTCACGGTCATCGTCGGGCGGGCGGTGTTCGGCTCGCCGATCACCATCGGCGAGACGTGGGCCAGGATCCGTGGGCGCCTGCTGCCCCTGTTCGGTCTGGCCCTGCTGGAGGGGGCCGCCCTGGCGGTCGTCGCCGGGCTGGTGATCGTGGTCATCGCGGTGCTGGCGGCCATCGGCAACGCCGCGGCGGCGGTCGTGCTGGGTCTGCCGCTGGTGCTGGCCGTGATCGCGCTGTTGATGTACCTGTACACGGTGGTGTTGTTCGCGCCCGTGCTGATCGTGCTGGAGCGGCTCCCGGTCCTGGACTCCATCACCCGATCATTCGCTCTGGTACGCAACGGCTTCTGGCGGGTGCTGGGCATTCGGCTGTTATCACTGCTGGTGACGTCCGTCATCGCGGGGGCGGTCGCGGTGCCGTTCGAGATCGCCAGCAAGTTCTTCCTGGTCAGCACGGCGACCGCGGCTTTCATTGCCAGCACCGCGGTGGCGTCGGTGGGCGCCGCGATCGGCGAGATCATCACCGCGCCGTTCAACGCCGGCGTCATCGCTCTGCTCTACACCGACCGCCGGATCCGCGCCGAAGCCTTCGATCTGGTGCTGCAGACCGGCGCCGCGGGCGGCCCCTACGCGACCGAGTCCACCGACAACCTGTGGCTGACACGGCCGGTCTGAGGACGAGCTGACCGTGCCCTCCATCGACATCGACCGCGATGCCGCCCATCAGGCGGCGCAGGACGAACTCAGCAAGCCGATCTACTCCAAGGGTTCGGCCGGGCAGCAGATGGCCGAGTGGCTCAACGAGATCATTTACCGGCTGCTGCAGAAGACCGCCTCTTTCCCCGGCGGGTGGCTCACGGCCACCGTCCTTTTCATCATGCTGGCAATCGCGTTGGCGGTCGCGATCCACGTCGCGCGGCGCACGATGCGCACCAACCGCGGCGGTGACTATCAGCTGTTCGAGGCCGCGCAGCTCACCGCGGCCCAGCACCGTGCGACGGCCGAAGACTTTGCGGCGCGGGGCGAATGGACCGCAGCGATTCGCCACCGCCTGCGGGCGGTCGCCCGCCAGCTCGAGGAGACGGGTGTGCTGAACCCGGCGCCCGGCCGGACCGCCAACGAACTGGCCGTCGACGCCGGTGCCGCGCTGCCCCACCTTGCCGGCGAATTAGCGCAAGCCGCAACGGCTTTCAACGACGTCACCTACGGTGAGCGACCGGGAACCCAGAGCGCATACCAGATGATCGCCGACCTTGACGAGCACCTGCGCTCCCGCTCGGCGACCGTTCCCGGGGGGCCGGGGCAAACCGCCGCGCCCGACTCGTGGGCGCAGGTGCGGTGATGGCGACCACGGCGGGTCCCCACCCGGCGAGCCCAACGGCGTTGCAGCGCTGGCGATCCTGGCGCTGGGTAATCCTCACGCTGATCGTGCTGGCCGTCATCGCCGGCCTCGATGCCTACCTGACCGCGCCGCGTCCCGGGGCGCGGATGGATCCGGCGTCGACGGGTCCCGACGGCGCCCACGCGCTGGTGACGCTGCTGCGCGGCGGCGGGGTCGACGTCGTTGTCGCCGACAGCATCGCCGATGTCGAACGGGCGGCGCGGCCCGACGCGCTGATCCTGGTGGCGCAGAGCCAATACCTGACCGAGTCGCTGCTGGACCGGCTGTCCCGGGCGCCCGGTGATCTGCTGCTGGTGGAACCAACCTCGCGCACCCGGGAGGCGTTGATGCCAGGCCTGCGCGTGTCGGCGGCCGACACGTTCGACAGCGACCCCGATTGCACACTCCGCGAGGCGACCCGGGCTGGGCCGGTTCGATTCGGCCCGAGCGACACCTACCGCGCCACCGACGGCCGACCGCTAACCCGCTGCTACGACGGCGCGCTCGTGCGCTTCCGCGACGGCGGACGGGCCATCACCGCGGTCGGCAGCACGGAGTTCCTGACCAACGGCGGCCTGCTGCAGGCGGGCAACGCGGCCCTGGCGATGAACCTCGCGGGCGCCCGGCCCCGGCTCGTCTGGTACGCGCCCCACCGGATCGAGGGCGAAGCACCGCCCCCCGGCTCGATCGCCGATCTGATCCCGCAGAACGTGACGTGGATCGTCTGGCAACTGTGGCTTGTCGTGCTGCTGGTCGCCCTCTGGCGGGGCCGGCGGCCCGGCCCGCTGGTCGCCGAGGAACTGCCCGTCGTGGTGCGCGCGTCGGAGACCGTCGAGGGTCGCGGACGGCTGTACCGGTCCCGCCGGGCGCGCGACCGAGCCGCCGCGGCGCTGCGCACCGCCACACTGCAGCGGCTGCTGCCCCGGCTCGGTCTGAACACGGGCGCGTCGGCGCCCGCGGTGACGGGCGGGGTGGCCGCCCGCAGCGGCGCGGATCCGGCGTTCGTCTCCTACCAGCTGTTCGGCCCGCCCCCGGCGACCGACAACGACCTGTTACAACTTGCCCGTGCGCTCGACGACATCGAAAGGCAGGTCACACGGACGTGACGCAGACCCCTTCCCCCGCGGAAACCACCCCCACGGCTGAGTCGGCGCGAGATGCGCTGCTGGCCTTGCGCGGCGAACTCGCCAAGGCCGTCGTCGGCCAGGAGGGGGTGGTCAGCGGCCTGGTGATCGCGCTGCTGTGTCGCGGTCATGTGTTGCTGGAAGGCGTTCCGGGAGTGGCGAAGACGCTGCTGGTGCGGGCGCTGGCGGCCGCGTTGCGGTTGGAGTTCAAGCGGGTGCAGTTCACCCCCGACCTGATGCCAGGCGATGTCACGGGATCCCTGGTGTACGACGCCCGCACGGCCGCTTTCGCGTTCCGTCCCGGTCCGGTGTTCACCAATCTGCTCCTTGCCGACGAGATCAACCGCACCCCACCGAAAACGCAGGCCGCGCTGCTCGAGGCCATGGAGGAGCGTCAGGTCAGCGTGGATGGCGTGGCCCAGCCCCTGCCCGACCCGTTCATCGTCGCCGCGACCCAGAACCCCGTCGAATACGAGGGCACCTATCAGCTGCCCGAAGCCCAGCTGGACCGCTTCCTGCTGAAGCTGAACGTGACTCTGCCGCCACGGGATTCGGAGATCGCCATCCTCGGCCGGCACGCGCACGGCTTCGATCCGCGCGACCTGTCGGCGATAAAACCGGTGGCCGGACCCGCCGAACTGGCAGCCGGGCGCGACGCCGTGCGCAACGTGCTGGTCGCCGACGAGGTGCTGGGGTACATCGTCGACATCGTCGGAGCCACCCGGTCCTCACCCGCGCTGCAGCTCGGCGTCTCGCCGCGCGGGGCCACGGCGCTGCTGGCCACCGCTCGTTCCTGGGCCTGGCTGTCCGGCCGCAACTACGTCACCCCCGACGACGTGAAGGCGATGGCCCGCCCGACGCTGCGGCACCGGGTGATGCTGCGCCCCGAGGCCGAACTCGAAGGGGCCACCCCCGACGGAGTCCTCGACGGAATCTTGGCGTCGGTCCCGGTGCCCCGCTAGTGATCCTGACCGGACGCACCGGGCTGGTCGCGCTGATGTGCGTCCTGCCCATCGCGCTGTCCCCCTGGCCGGCAAGGACTTTCGGAGTACTGCTAGCCACCCTTCTGGCGGTGGTGATCGTGGACATCGGGCTGGCGGCCAGCACCCGCGAGTTGCGCTACGTCCGGTCGCCGGACCGCTCCGCCCGGCTCGCGCAGCAGGTGGACGTCGGACTTCTGATCCACAACGACGGCCGGCGCCGGTTCCGCGGCCAGGTTCGCGACGCGTGGCCGCCCAGCGCGAGCGCGCGGCCGCGCATCCATCCCGTCAACATCCCCGCCGGCCAGCACCAGCACGTCCAGTCCCAACTGCGGCCGGTGCGCCGCGGCGAGCAGCGCGCCGCGGTCGTCACCGCCCGGTCCATCGGCCCACTCGGGCTCGCGGGACGGCAGGGCTCGCAAGCGGTGCCGGGCCTGCTTCGGGTGCTGCCGCCCTTCCTGTCCCGCAAGCACCTGCCGGCGCGACTGGCCAAACTGCGTGAGATCGACGGGCTGCTTCCCACGCTGATCCGCGGGCAGGGAACGGAATTCGACTCACTGCGCGAGTATGTCGTCGGTGACGACGTGCGGTCGATCGACTGGCGCGCCACCGCGCGTCGCGCCGACGTCGTCGTCCGCACCTGGCGTCCCGAACGCGACCGGCGCGTCGTGATCGTGCTGGACACCGGGCGTACCGCGGCGGGCCGGGTGGGCGTCGACCCGACGGCCGCCGACCCCGCCGGCTGGCCCCGCCTGGACTGGTCCATGGATGCCGCGCTGCTGCTGGCGGCGCTCGCGTCGCGGGCGGGTGACCACGTCGACTTCCTCGCCCACGACCGGGTCACCCGCGCCGGCGTTTTCGGGGCGTCGCGCACCGAACTGCTCGCGCACCTCGTGGAGGCGATGGCCCCGTTGCAACCGGCCCTGCTCGAACCGGATTGGACCGCAATGGTTTCCGCCATCGCGCGGCGGGCCCGCCGGCGCTCACTCGTGGTGTTGCTGACCGACCTCAACGCGACCGCCCTCGACGAGGGCCTGCTGCCGGTGTTGCCGCAATTGTCGGCCAAACACCACCTCATGGTGGCGGCCGTCGCCGACCCACGGGTCGACCAAATGGCCGCCGGGCGTTCGGATCCCGCCGCCGTCTACGACGCGGCGGCCGCGGAACGGTCCCGCAATGACCGCCGCGCGATCGCCACGCGGCTGCGCCGCAGCGGGGTGGAGGTCGTCGACGCCCCACCCACCGAGCTGGCGCCCGCCCTTGCCGACCGCTACCTGGCGATGAAGGCCACCGGCCGGCTTTAGCGCCGTGCACCGGCGTCAGGAGATGGCGGGCAATCGGCGCTAGCCGGTGGGTACCACGTCGGGCGCGTCCTCGATGTCACCGGTCTCACCGGCCCGCACGGCGCGGCGACCGAAATACACGATGTAGGCGAGGAAAGCCACCTCGGCGATGACCCCGATGCCAACCCGAACGAAAGTCGGCAGCGGCGAGGGCGTGACCAGCGCCTCGATCAGCCCCGAGACCAACAGCACGCCGGCCAGCCCGATCGCGACCGACACCACGGCGCGGCCCTGTTCGGCGAGCGCCTGGCCGCGCGGCCGGTCGCCGGGCGCGATCACCGACCACCCCAACCGCATGCCGGCGGCACCGGCCAGGAACACCGCCGTGAGCTCGAGCAGCCCGTGCGGTATCAGCAGCCCGAGCAGCAGGCCACCCTTGCCGGCCTGGAACATCAGCCCCGAGATCAGTCCCAGGTTGGCGGCGTTCTGGAAGAGCACGAACGGAATCGGCAGTCCCAGCAGGACCGACGACGCGATGCACTGCGCGGACACCCAGGAGTTGTTCACCCAGATCTGCAGGGCGAACGCGGCGGCGGGATGTTCGCTGTAGTAGGCCGCGATGTCGTGGTTCACCAATTGTTCGATGTCGCTTGGGGTTCCGGCGGCCGACTGCACCTCCGGATTGCCGGCCACCCAGAAGGCGATGATCACGGCCACGGCGTAGAACGCCACGGCGGTGCCCAGCCACCACCGCCACGACCGGTAGGCGACCACCGGGAAGGACACCGCCCAAAACCGCACGAAGGTACTGCTCAACGGAGCATGCGCGCCGGTCACCACGGAACGGGCGCGCGCAACCAGGCTCGAGAGCCGACCGATCAACAGCGAGTCCGACGACGCCGAGCGCAGCGTAGAGAGGTGGGTGGACACCCGCTGATAGAGCTCCACCAGCTCGTCGACTTCGGCGCCGGTCAGTGAGCGTCGTTTCCCGACCAGCCGGTCCAGGCGGTCCCAGGTGCCGCGATGGGCCAGCACGAATGCGTCGACGTCCACCCTGCGCAGCCTAATCGCCCTGTAGCGTTCGGTGTTATGTCGGAGGTGGTGACCGGCGACGCGGTCGTGCTCGACGTGCAGATCGCCCAGTTGCCGGTGCGGGCGTTGAGCGCACTGATCGATATCGCCGTGATGGTCGTCTGCTACCTGCTCGGACTGATGTTGTGGGCCGCCACGCTCACCCAGTACGACTCGGCGCTGAGCACCGCCGTGCTGCTCATCTTCACCGTGCTAGTGCTCGTCGGCTATCCGGTGACGCTCGAAACGGCAACGCGCGGACGGTCGGTGGGCAAGATCGCGATGGGCCTGCGGGTGGTGTCCGACGACGGCGGCCCAGAACGGTTCCGGCAGGCACTGTTTCGGGCACTGGCGGCGGTGGTGGAGATCTGGATGCTGTTCGGGAGTCCGGCCGTCATCTGCAGCATCCTGTCCCCGAAGGCCAAGCGAATCGGCGACATCTTCGCCGGCACCGTGGTCGTGAACGAACGCGGGCCCCGCCTGGGTCCCCCTCCCGTGATGCCGCCTTCGCTCGCCTGGTGGGCCTCGTCTTTGCAACTTTCCGGCCTGTCCCCGGGCCAAGCCGAGGTTGCACGCCAATTCCTCTCGCGTGCACCGCAACTCGATCGCCAGCTACGCCACCAGATGGCATACCGCATCGCCGGCGACGTGGTGTCTTGCATCGCGCCGCCGCCCCCGCCGGGCGCCCCGCCGGAATTGGTGCTCGCCGCCGTGCTCGCCGAACGGCACCGCCGGGAACTCGCACGGCTGCGTCCCGCGATGCCGCAGGCGGTCCCCGCACCGTGGTCAGCCTGGCCGCCGGCGCCGCCGCCGCAGGCCGTCCCGTGGCCGGACCAGGGCGCCGCGCACCAGGCGCCGGCGAATCCCGCGCCGGGCGGTTTCTCACCGCCGAGCTGACGGGTGCGCTAGCCGGAGACGCTTGCCGCCATGAGCAGGACGTCGGCGATCAACAGCGCCCAGCCGAGCAGGGGAACCGCGATCCCACCGCGACGCTTGGCGGTGAACAGCGAAATGACGATGACCACGACGGCGACAGCAGGGGCGCCGTAGAACGCGGTCCCGAAATCGATTCCCCCATGGCCCAGGTTCGGGCAACTGCGGTCGGAGCAACCGCCGGTACTCATCACCGCGCCCAGCGCGAAAAGCATCACGATGGCGGCGGCGGGCACCATGGCCAGCGCCAGGGCCCAGTTGACCCACGGCCATACGTTGCGGCCGCCACTTCTGGGACCGCTGCCGCCCCGCGCGGGGTCGGTCGGGCTGGAGGTTCCGCTGCCCACCGCGAGGTTGGAGTTATCAGCGTTCATCCCAGAGTTCCTACCCGCCGCCCGTCGGGCGCAAACCGGGCGGGCGACGCGAGCAGCGGCCGGCATGGTCGCCGAACCGCAGGTCATCGGGGTTCACTCGGGCCGTCTTCAAGGCAACCGTTGCATCGCGATCGTTTCCGATATATCGTGATACTTCGAAGCGCACAGACGGTGCGCTACCCCGAGAACATGAGGACAACAAACATGAGCAATCCATTCACTCCACCCGTCGGACCGTTCGCCGGTCAGGGCTTCGGCTTCGGCACCGGCCCGGTCCAACGGCGCGCCCTGCACGGCGCCCGGCGCCAAGCCCGGCGCGAATTCTTCGAACACCTGCGCGACCACGCCGGGGACCAGGGCTTCGGCCCCGGTTTCGGTCCGGGCTTCGGCCCGGGTTTCGGCCCCGGATTCGGTCCGGGTTTCGGTTTCGGCCCGGGCGGCCGGCGCGGCGGATGGCGGCGCGGCGGCCCCGGTCGCGGCAAGCGCGGTGACGTCCGCGCGGCCATCCTGGCGCTGCTCGCCGAGCGGCCGATGCACGGCTACGAGATGATCCAGCAGATCGCCGAACGCAGTAACGGACTCTGGAAGCCCAGCCCCGGTTCGGTCTACCCGACGCTGCAGTTGCTGACCGACGAGGGCCTGATCACCGCGAGCGAGAGCGAGGGCAGCAAGAAGCTGTTCGAGCTGACCGACGAGGGCCGCACGGCGGCCGAGAAGGTGGAGACCCCGCCGTGGGACGAGATCGCCGAAGGGGCCGACCCGGGTCACATGAACCTGCGGGCGGCCGTCGGCCAGCTGTTCGGCGCGGTCGCGCAGTCCGCGCACACCGCCACCGCCGAGCAGCAACAGCGCATCGTCGAGATCCTCAACAACGCGCGACGCGAGGTCTACGGCATCCTCGGCGAAGACTGAGCCCGTAGCACACAGCGGACCCTGGATCAGGTCACGTCGACCCAGTCCAGGGTCCGCTGCACCGCCTTGCGCCAACCCGCGTAGCCGGCGGCGCGCTGCTCGTCGGTCCAGGCCGGCGTCCACCGCTTGTCTTCGTGCCAGTTCGCCCGCAGGTCGGACGGACCGGCCCAGAACCCCACCGCCAAACCCGCTGCATAGGCCGCGCCCAGCGCGGTCGTTTCGGCCACCACCGGCCGCACCACGTCGACCCCGAGCACGTCGGCCTGAATCTGCATGCAGAGGTCATTGGCGGTGATGCCGCCGTCCACCTTCAAAACCTCAAGGCGCACACCGGAATCCGCCGCCATCGCGTCCACCACGTCGCGGCTCTGGTAGCAGATCGCCTCCAGCGTCGCGCGGGCGAGGTGCGCGTTGGTGTTGAACCGCGACAGCCCCACGATCGCGCCCCGGGCGTCGGATCGCCAATAGGGCGCGAACAGCCCGGAGAACGCCGGGACGAAATAGACCCCGCCGTTGTCGGTTACCTGACGCGCCAACGACTCGCTTTGCGCGGCACCGCTGATGATGCCCAACTGGTCGCGCAGCCACTGCACGGCGGCCCCGGTGACCGCGATCGAGCCTTCGAGCGCGTAAACGGGTTTGGCGTCGCCGAACTGGTAACAGACGGTGGTCAACAGCCCGTTGTCCGATCGCACGATCGTCTCGCCGGTGTTGAGCAACAGGAAGTTTCCGGTGCCGTAGGTGTTTTTCGCCTCCCCTTCCGACAGGCACACCTGGCCCACCATCGCGGCATGCTGGTCACCGAGGACCCCGGTGATCGGCACCTCGCCACCGACGGGCCCGGTTGCTGCGGAGACGCCGTACGGCTGCGGCGACGACGACGGCGCGATCGCCGGCAGCATCGCACGCGGGATGGCGAAGAATGACAGCAACTCGTCGTCCCAGTCCAGGGTTTCGAGGTCCATCAGCATGGTCCGGCTGGCGTTGGTCACGTCGGTCACGTGCACGCCGCCGCGCGGGCCGCCGGTCAGATTCCACAGCACCCAGGTGTCCGGGGTGCCGAACAGCGCGTCGCCGCTTTCGGCCGCCTCCCGCACCCCGTCGACGTTCTCCAAGATCCACTGCAATTTGCCACCGGCGAAGTACGTCGCCGGCGGCAGGCCCGCCTTGCGGCGGATCACGTCGCCGTGGCCGTCGCGTTCCAGCGCCGAAGCGATGCGGTCGGTGCGGGTGTCCTGCCAGACGATGGCGTTGTAATAGGGCCGCCCGGTGCGCCGATCCCACACCAGCGTGGTCTCCCGCTGATTCGTGATACCAAGGGCAGCAATGTCTTTGGCGGTCAGGTTGGCGCGGTTCAACACCGACATCAGCACCGACGAGGTACGCTCCCAGATCTCCACCGGGTCGTGCTCGACCCAACCGGCACGGGGCAGGATCTGTTCGTGCTCGAGCTGATGCCGAGCGACCTCGGTGCCGTCGTGATCGAAGATCATGCAGCGGGTGCTGGTGGTTCCCTGGTCGATGGCGGCGACGAAGTCGGACACGTCAGGAGTCCATCATGGTCTGCCCGACTCGACAAGCGGCCGGGTTGCTTGCGTTACCGGCGGTAACCCTGTTCCATCGGCGGTGTGGGCGAAGAGGTCAAGCGCACCACGTACACCAGCGCACATCGTCGGGAGTACCAGCGCAAGCTTGAACTTTGCCTGGACGTCCTGGAAACGATGCTCGCGCAGTCGCACTTCGACTCCGACAAGCCGCTCACCGGCATGGAGATCGAGTGCAACCTGGTCGACGCCGATTATCAGCCGGCGATGTCGAACCGCGATGTGCTGGACGCCATCGGGGACCCGGCGTTCCAGCCGGAATTGGGCGCCTACAACATCGAATTCAACGTGCCACCCCACGCCCTGCCCGGACACACCGCGCTGGACCTCGAAGGTGAGGTGCGGGCCAGCCTGAACGACGCCGAGATCAAGGCCGGCCTGGGCGGCGCGCACATCGTGATGATCGGAATCCTGCCCACGCTGATGCCCGAGCATCTGGCCACCGGCTGGATGAGCGACTCGCGCCGGTATGCCGCGCTCAACGAGTCGATCTTCACCGCCCGCGGCGAGGACATCCCGATCAACATCTCCGGCCCCGAACCGCTGAGCTGGCAGGCCGTGTCGATAGCGCCCGAATCCGCCTGCACCAGCATCCAATTGCATCTGCAGGTCGCGCCGGAGACATTCGCCGCCAACTGGAACGCGGCCCAGGCGGTGGCCGGGCCGCAGCTCGCGCTGGGCGCCAACTCGCCATACTTCTTCGGCCACCAGTTGTGGGCCGAGACGCGCATCGAGCTGTTCACGCAGTCCACCGACACCCGGCCCGAGGAGCTGAAGTCCCAGGGGGTGCGGCCGCGGGTGTGGTTCGGCGAACGGTGGATCTCCTCGGTCCTCGACCTGTACCAGGAGAACATCCGCTACTTCCCTCCCCTGCTGCCCGAGGTGTCCGACGAGGATCCGCTCGCCGAGCTGGCCGCCGGGCGGGCACCGCGGCTGTCCGAGATGCGGCTGCACAGCGGCACCGTGTACCGGTGGAACCGGCCGGTCTACGACGTGGTCGACGGGCGACCGCACCTGCGGCTGGAGAATCGGGTGTTGCCGGCCGGGCCGACCGTGGTGGACATGCTGGCGAATTCGGCCTTCTTCTACGGACTGCTGCGTAGTCTGTCCGAGGACACCGATCCCGTGTGGGCGAGCATGGATTTCACTGCGGCACAAGCCAATTTTCTCGAGGCGGCGCGCAACGGCATCGACGCCCGGCTGCAGTGGCCGGGCCTGGGCGAGGTGGCGGCGACCACGCTGGTGCTCGACACGTTGCTGCCGATCGCCGACGATGGGCTGCGCCGCTGGGGCGTGGACGCGGAGGTGCGCGATCGCTTCCTGGGGGTCATCGAGGGCCGCGCGAGGACCGGCCGCAACGGCGCCGGCTGGCAGGTGGCCACCGTGCGCACGCTGGAAGATGCAGGTATGACCCGGCCCGCAGCGCTGGCCGAGATGCTGCGCCGGTACTGCGAGCACATGCACGCCAACGAGCCGGTGCACACCTGGGAGTCCTGACCGCGGGGGTACGTTGAAACCATGCCCGACGATCAGGTCATGGACTGGGACAGCGCCTACCGCGAGCAGGCCCATTTCGAAGGCCCGCCGCCGTGGAACATCGGTGAGCCGCAACCGGAGCTGGCCGCTCTCGTCGCCGCCGGCAGGTTTCGCAGCGACGTGCTGGACGCCGGCTGCGGGGTCGCCGAGCTGTCGTTGGCGCTCGCCGCCCAGGGCTACACGGTGGTCGGTGTCGACCTGACGCCGACCGCGGTCGCGGCGGCCGCCAAGGCCGCCCAGGAGCGGGGCTTGACGACCGCCAGCTTCGTGCAGGCGGACATCACGTCGTTCAGCGGCTATGACGGCCGCTTCTCCACGGTCGTCGATTCCACGCTGTTTCATTCGCTGCCCGTCGAGGGCCGCGACGGCTACCTGAGCTCCATCCACCGCGCGGCCGCGCCGGGCGCCAGCTTGTTCGTCTTGGTGTTCGCCAAGGGCGCCTTTCCCGCCGAAATGCAACCGAAGCCCAACGAAGTCGACGAGGACGAATTGCGCGCGGCGGTGAGCAAGTACTGGGAGGTCGACGAGATCCGCCCGGCCTACATCCTGTCGAATGTCGTCGAGATTCCCGATGCTCCCTTCGAATTCCCGCCGCATGAACGCGACGACAGGGGCCGGATCAAGATGCCCGCCTACCTGCTGACGGCGCACAAGGCGGGCTAGTTTTCAGGCCGACGTCGCCGCGGTCGCGGCGATCAGCGCCTCGGCGAAGGTCTCCAGATCGCCGGCCGTGGTGTCGAGGTGTGGCGAGAGCCTCAGCACCGGCCCGGCCAGCTGCAGGGGCGCCCGCTGCACGCCGACGAAGGTGATCAGGATCCGCCGCTCGGCCAGCAGCCACGACTGCACCACTTGCGGGTCGGCGCCGTCGACGGGCGCCAGCGTGGTGATCGCGCTCGGCTCGTCGACCTCTTCGACCACCGCCCAGCCGGGCACGTCGGCCAGCGCCCGGCGGCTCGCGGCGCCCAGCTCGGCCAGCCGCCCGCGCACCGCCTCCGGCCCGTACGCCAGATGCTCGCCTAACGCCAGCGAGAATCCTAGGCGCGCCGCGACATTGGCTTCACCGAACTCAAGCTGCTGGGCCACCGAGAACGACCCCGCGAGCCAATCCGGCGCCGCCAGCCGCGGCCGCAGGCCCGCCATCAGCTCCCGGCGCACCGCGAGGGCCCCGACCCCGCGCGGCCCGGCGATCCACTTGCGCGACGACGCGTAGGTCACGTCGGCGCCGACCGCGCAGTCCACCTGGCCCAGCGCCTGCGCGGCGTCGACCACGAGCGGCAGCCCCATCTCGCGGCACAGTTGCGCCACCATTGGCAGCGGTTGCACCACACCGCTGTGGCTGCCGACAGCGGTCAGGTGGACCAAATCGGGGGGGTCGGCCTCCAGCGCCATCGCCGCGTCGTCGAGCGCCAACCGGCCATCCCCGAGCGTCGGCAGCAGCTGACGGTCGAATCCATGGGCGGCCAGCAGCGCGAGGTTGGGGCCGTACTCACCCGGCAGGCACGCCACCTTGCGGCGCCCCGCCGGCCAGGCGCCGAGCAGCAGGTCGAGGGCGTTCAGGGAGCCCGTTGTGAACACCACCTCGGCGTCGGGCATGCCGGCCAGCGCGGCGAACGCCACCCGTCCGGCGTCGAGCGCGGGTGCGGCCGCCTCGGCCGCGACGTAGCCGCCGACTTCGGACTCGTTGCGCGCGTGCTGGGCGGCGGCGTCGATCACGGAAAGGCTTTGGCGCGAACACGCCGCGCTGTCCAGGTGCAGCCCGGCCGCCGGCAGGCGGGCCGCCCGCCACCGGTCAGCCAGCGAACCCGCGGGCGTCACTTCACGGCCAGCGACAACCCGAAGTCACCCGCGGCGTCCGTCCACCATCGGGTGGGACGCAACCCCACGCCGGTCAATTCGGCGCTCACCCCGTCCGGGCGGAACTTGCACGACACCTCGGTGAGCATCTCCTCGCCGGCCGCGAAATCCACGGTCAGGTCGAGCGCGTCGACGCGGACCCGCTGGGCGTGGCCGGCGCGCAACCACATCTCGATGCGCTCCTCGTCGGCGTTCCAGCGCGCCACGTGTTGGTATGCCTCGACGTCGAAGTCGGCGTCGAGTTGCCGGTTGATCACCGCCAGCACATTGCGATTGAACGCCGCGGTCACCCCGGCCGAGTCGTCATAGGCCCGCACCAGCCGGTGAATGTCCTTGATCAGATCCGTCCCGAGCAGCAGGCTGTCGCCCGGCCGCATCTGGGCGGACAGGCTCGAGAGGAACTCCGCGCGCGGCCCTGGCGTCAGGTTGCCGATCGTGGACCCCAGGAACACGAAGAGGCGACGCCCGCCGGTCGGGATCTCGGTCAGATGTTCCTCGAAATCGCCGCAGACGGCATTGATTTCGACGCCCACGTATTCCCGTTGGATGGCCGCAGCGGCCGTCGAGAGGATGCCGGCGTCGACGTCGAACGGGACGAACCTGCGCAACGATCCGCGGGCGCGCAGCGCGTCGAGCAGCAGCCGGGTCTTCTCCGAGGTTCCACTGCCGAGCTCCACCAGGGTGTCGGCCTCGCTGGCCGCCGCCACTTCGCCCGACCGGGCGCGCAAGATCTCGGCCTCGGCGCGGGTGGGATAGTACTCGGGCAGCCGCGTGATCTGATCGAACAGATGGCTGCCCAGCGAATCGTAGAACCACTTGGGCGGCAACGACTTCGGCGTCCGCTGCAGGCCGTCGAACACGTCACGGCGCAACGCCTGGTGCGCGGAGTCGGCGGCCAGGTGGTTGGACAGTGTCAGCGTCATCGATAACCTTCCGAGTGATCCAGCGGGGTCAGCGCCACACCCGTCGCGGTGACCTCGACGAGGTGGCAGTCCGGCACTTCCGCCCAACCGGGGTCGTCGTCGTAGGGCTCGCTGGCCAGGACGACACCATCGGCGCGGCGCAGGATCGACAGCGTGTCTCCCCAGGCCGTCGCCAGCAGGCGAGAACCGTTGGCGGCAAGGATGTTCAGCCGCGCGTTCGGGTCGGCGGCCGCGATCTCGGTGATCGTCTCGCCGAGCGCATCGAGGCCGCGCTCGAAGATGGCCGCCGCGAGTAGCGCACTGTCACAGACCGATTCGGCCCGCGAGGTCGGGGGCAACACGGCGCGGTCGACAACTCCGTTGTGCGACAACAGCCATTGGCCGTCGGTGAACGGCGCCGTCGCGCTGACGTCGATAGGCATCCCGACCGTCGCCGAGCGCACCGCGGCCACCACGCAGTGGCTGCGCAGCGCGGGCGCGACGGAGTCGAACGACGCGTCACCCCACAGCGGCGCCGGGCTGCGCCAGCGGCGGGGAACTTGCCGCTCCGCAGCGACATCGAAAAACCCGACACCCCAGCCGTCGGCGTTGAGCAGGCCGTGCTTCTGCCGGCGCGGGGCGTACGACTGCACCCGCAGGCCCGACGGGGGGTCCAGCACAAGCGAGGAGACGGTGACGTCGGCCCCGAGCCAACCGAGGTGGCGGCACATCAGGCGAAATCCTCGGCGTCCCAAGCCAACCGGACACCGGAGAAGATCTGGCGCCGGATCGGGTGGTCCCAGTTGCGGAAGCTCGGCCGCAGGATGCTGGGCTCCACGGCCCACGAGCCGCCACGCAGCACCCGGTAGTCGCCGTCGAAGAACGGCTGGGAATAGCGCTCGTAGATCATCGGGACGAAGCCGGGCCAGGGCCGCAGCGGGGACGCGGTCCACTCCCAGACGTCGCCGAGCATCTGCTCGGCCCCGTACGCCGAGGCGCCGGCCGGGTAGGCGCCGACGGGCGCCGGGCGCAACGCCCCGCCGCCCAGGTTGGCCAGTGCGTCGGACGGGGGCTGCGACCCCCACGGGTAGCGGCGCCGGCGGCCGGTGGCCGGATCCCACGCGCAGGCCTTCTCCCATTCGATCTCGGTGGGCAGCCGCGCGCCGGC
>NZ_LZIX01000060.1:0-22488 GCF_001666955.1 Mycobacterium sp. E735
CAGCGGCGTCCCTCCCCCACCCCAGCCCGGGGTCAACGGCGTGCGCTACGGGCCGCAGACCGGTTACCTGTACTACACCTCGACTGCGCAGAAGGTGTTCATGCGGGTTCCCGTCGATCGAGCGTCTCTCGACCCGGCCGGCCCGGCGCAGTTCGTCGCCGCCATCGACAATGCCGACGACTTCTGCATCGACGAGGACGCCGGATTCGCCTATGTGACAAGGCATCGGGCCAACACCCTCGACCGTGTGCCGCTCTTGCCGCGGCACGGCAGCGAGGTGCGCGCCATATCGCCGGCGAACCGTTTGACGAGACTTTGGTCGGCCCGTCCAGCGCGGTCTGGGGGCGCCGGCCCGGGGATCGCGGCCGCGTCGCTTACGTGACGACGGACGGCGGCACCACCGCCAGCCCGGACGGAATCATCAGGCCTCCCGCGGTCCTACGGGTGGAGCTGGGCCATGCGAAAGATTGACCGCACCGGCGCGCCGACTGTAAATACGCTGTCAAACTCCCGTTAATTCGCATCGGCGCTCTCGCAGTTCGGCGGCACGGCTGCGAAAATTTTGCAATCGGCTGGTCGACGAGGACCAGGACCCTTGCCCGGCCGCAGCCCGAGGGAGATGTCATGCCCACTGTCGAGACACGCCTTCGCGAAGACATGCGCAACTATGCCGTCGAATTGCGGCAACTGGCCTACACGCTTCCGCTCGGTGTGGGCGAGCATGCGCTCCTGCAATTGTCCGACCGGATGCGCGCCGCCGCCGACCAGGTGATCCGCAGGGGCGCCTGACCCGCGGCGGCCTCAGCCGCCCTTGAGCCGGATCTTCCAGCGGACGAAGCTCAGGTAGAAGATGCTGATCACCACCAGCATGGCGATGTCGAACCACCACGCTGCCGGCGTGTGACGCCAGTGCGAGTCCTTGGGGCTGAGCGGACCGGGAACCAGTTTGGGTAGGTCGGCGGTGGAGGCCGAGGCCGCGAAGCCCCAGCGCGCAGGCGTCGCCCAGGACATCTGGTCCAGCCCGACCCGTCCGGTCACGGGGATCATGCCGCCGGAGAACACCAGCTGCGACATGACCGCCACCACCAGCAGCGGCATGATCTGTTCGTTCGACTTGGCGATGGCCGACAGCGCGAGGCCGAGCATGGCGGAGGCCACGCACGTCAGCGCGACGTCGACGAACAGTTCGAGGCCGGGCCGGCCCAGGGCCACCGCGCCCTGGGTGGGACCGCCCTTGCCGAGCAGCACGATGATGGTCACGATCGCCGACTGGATGACCGCGAAAACCGTGTAGACGCAGACCTTGGCCAGCAGGTAGGCGCTGGTGGACAGGCCGACCGCCTGTTCGCGCAGGAAGATCGGGCGTTCCCCGATGAGGTCGCGGATGGTCAGCGCCGTGCCCATGAACACGGCGCCGACGTTGAGCAACACCAGGATTTGCCCGGGCTCGTTGGGCGCGGCGCCCATGGGATTGGGGATTCCGAAGCCGACGTTGCCGGGCACCGACATGGACAGCGATCCCATGATGAACGGCAGCACCGCCAGGAAGACGAAGTAGCCGCGGTCGGAGAAGATCAGCCGGACCTGCCGCCTGGCGATCGTAGAGAACTGCCGGAACAGGCTCGTGTGCGAGGGATCGCCCAGGTCGGCGGGCTGCTGGGCGGGCGGCGGCGGAGGCTGCGGGCCCGTGCGCGCCAGGTAGCGCGCCTTGGACCCGTCCGGATCGCCCGCGACCGTGCTGAAGATGTCCGCCCAGTTCGTCGTCCCCATGGCCGGGCCGATCTGGCTGGGCGGTCCGCAGAAGGCGGTCTTGCCGCCGGGAGCCAGCAGCAGGACCTGGTCGCAGACGTCCAGGTAGGTCAGCGAGTGGGTGACCACGAGCACCACGCGGCCGGCGTCGGCGAGCTGGCGCAGCATCGTCATCACCTGGCGGTCCAGCGCCGGGTCCAGGCCCGAGGTCGGCTCGTCCAGGATCAGCAGCGAAGGCCCGGTGAGCAGCTCCAGGGCGACCGATGCGCGCTTACGCTGGCCGCCCGAGAGCTTGTCGACCCGGGTGTGCAGGTGCTGCGTCATCTCGAGTTCCTCGAGCACCCGGGCGACCACCTGGGCCCGGTCGTCCTTGGTGGTGTCCGGCGGCAGCCGCAGTTCGGCGGCGTACATCAACGCCTGCTGCACGGTCAGCTGCCCGTGCACCACGTCGTCCTGCGGCACCATGCCGATCCTGCTGCGCAGCGAGGCGTACTCGGCGTGCACGTTGTGGCCCTCGAACGCCACCGTGCCCCTGGTCGGGTGCGTGTACCCGGCCACCAGCCGGGCGAACGTCGACTTGCCCGCGCCCGAGGGTCCGATCACGGCCGTCAGCGTGCCCGGCTGCGCGCCCAGCGAGATGTCGTCCAGCAGTGTCTTGTTGTTCTCGATCGTCCAGGTCACGCCGCGCACGTCCAGGCCGCCGGTGCGGGTCGCGGTCGCGCTCTCGTCGCGGCGGGCCAGCGTGCCCCCGGCGAAGACGAGGTCGATGTTGCCGATGGTGACGACGTCGCCGTCGTGCAGCACGGCCGAATCGACCCGCGCCCCGTTGACGAAGGTGCCGTTGATGCTGCGGTTGTCATGGATCTCGGTGCCGTGCGGCGTCGGGATCAGGGTGGCGTGGTGGCGCGAGGCCAGCACCTCGGGGATGACGATGTCGTTGTCGTTGGCCCGGCCGATCTTGATCGCGCCCGGCGTCGACTCCAGCGCGGCCTTGCCCGGCCGCAGGATCTTCATCATCGACGTCGCCAGGTTCGAGGCGTCACCGGCGACGCGGCTCGTCTCCGGGCCGCCAGCTTGCGGGGGCGGCATATTCGGCGGTGTGCGGTAGATCTGGGGGGCGTGTTGCGGGCCGCTGGGCGGGGCCGCCGGTTGGCCACCGGTCGGGTGTCGCGGCTGCGGGCCCGACGGGTAACTCGGCATCGACCCGCTGGGCGGATGCATCGGCGTGGGACCGCTCGGGGGGACGGGCTGTGGTCCGCTGGGCAGATGCGTGGGCTGGCGGAAGGAGGCCGACGGCGACTGCTGGGGCTGGCCGGGCCATGATGCGCCGGTGGGCTGGCCGTGCGGGGCCGGCGGGCTCGCCGCGGTGGCCGGGTTGACGATCGGTATCGACGTCGTCAGCGGCGGCCGGCCGGCCGTCCCCTGGTGGCGGCCCACCTCGAAGGTCAGGGCCGGGCCGTCCGGATTGCCGATGTTGACGCGTAGGCCGTCCTGGATGTCGACCGTGGGCACACGCTGATGGTTGACGAATAACCCGTTGAGGCTGCCGTTGTCGACGGCGACCCATCGGCCCTGGTCGAACCGGACGATCAGATGGGTGCGGGAGATCAGCGGATGCGCGACGCGCACGTCGGCGCGAAGGTCACGCCCGATCGCTACGTCGTTGCCCGCGGCGAACGTGCGCTCGGCTCCCTCGTACCGCACCGTCAACACGGGTGGGGTTGGTCGGCTCATCACGACCAACTGTATCGGCAGCCGCGCGGATCGGGACCCCGAATCTCTACCGGACCCGCGCCACCCGGCGCAGCGCCGATTTTCGACGGGTGGCTGGCGGGCGACCCGCCGTTCACGCCGGAGAGCGGCGATGGCTTCCCCGACGACGTTTCGATCGCCGACGGCGTGGCACCGCGGCTCGCCACCACAGACGCTCCGCCGGGCGGCGATCCGGAGAGTGGCCCACCGCGACAGCAGGCCCGGCCCGACGGGCCGTGACAGCGTGAACCGACTGTGATCGATCCCGGCGACGGTGAACAGGTGGCCCGGCGGTCCATCATTTGAATTGCGGCGCAGCCGCTTTCAGCAGCGTGTCAGCCAGCGACCGCGTGCAGGTCGCGGCGCCAGGACTGGGGCGCTGCGGTGACTTCCTTGATGAAATTTCCGATGTGTCCAATGGCCCGCCTGCCCTCGGGCAGGATGTCGGCCGCCAGCGGGAAGTCGTGAATCTGCCCGTCCCACAGATGCAGGTCGCACGGAATCCCACTGGCTTCCAAGCGCTTTGCCATGAGTTCGGCGTCGGGCAGCAGCAATTCGTCTGAGCTGGCGTGGATGGTGACCGGCGGCAAGTCGGACAGGTCGGCGTCCACCGGTGAGGCCACGGTGGACTCCTCGCGCCCGTCCACCAGCTGCGCCTGGCTGAGGTATTGCGCGAACATCGACAGCGCGCCGCGGGTGAACATCGAGCACCGGCGCGCGTTGCGGTGCCTCAGCTTTCGGCCCGGATCAGCGTCGGTGAACGGCGAGATCGTGGCGATGCCGGCGGGCCGCATCAGCTCGCTGCTGATGGCCAGCAGCGTGGTCATGAACGCCAGGTACCCCCCGGCGGAGTCGCCTGCCACGACCACCCGGTCGCCGTCGAAGCCGCGATCTTGCAGCCAGCGAAGGCCGCTCATGCCGTCCTCGATCGCGTCGGTGATCTGATGGTTGGGCAACTTTCGATACCCGACCGTGAGGACTGCGGCGTCCGCGGCCTTGGAAAGGCGCGTGACGACCGACCGGTGGGTGTTGAGACCGCAAGTGAGGAAGGCGCCGCCGTGCAGATACAGAATCGCGCGATCAGTCGAGGCACCCGGCGCGCAAACCCACTCGGCCGCGCAGTTTTCCAGCCGCACCGGTTCGATCTTCGCCGAGATGCCGAACCGCGGCAGCAATCCCGCCAAGCCATCGACGTATTCGAACGGCCAGTGCAAGTTGGGGGTAAAAGCCCACGCGCGCACCGTGGTTTTCACGATCAGCCTGCTGGCCAACGCGACCGCGAACGACTGCGGGCTATGGCGATGGTGGACTCGCCGCTTCATTGCGCCACTTGGCAATAAGCGATGCGGATCGGTGCTCACCATTGCGCTCCCTCCTAAGTGCGCACCGAATACCCGCCCTGGGGCGCGAATAACTTCAGGTGAAGGCGACACGAATGTTGGCTACATCACGGTTTACCACCCGTGTCCGGTGGGTATATAGCGACATTCTGCGATTCCCGGCCCGGGCATCGACCAGCTTCGCCCGGTGGCCCAAGATATGAGCAATGAAGGACGAAACGCGCGCTGACGCGCTGCTCGGCGACCGCGTCGCGGTGGTCACAGGCGGTGGCGGCGGCATCGGTGCGGCGACCGCGCGGCTGTTCGCCCACCAGGGCGCACACGTGGTCATCGTCGACATCGACGGCGGGCTTGCGGCACGGACCGTCGACGAGATCGCCGCCGCGGGTGGGTCGGCGGTGGCGGTGGTCACGGACGTCCGCGACGCTGCGGCGGTCGACGACATGGCGCGATCGGTGCTGGATCGCTACGGCCGGGTGGACGCGCTGGTGAACAACGTCGGTCACTGGCTGCGCCATCCGGGGAACTTCGCCGACACCGATCCCCAGCTCTGGGACGAGCTGTACCGCATCAACCTGCACCACGTCTTCCTCGTCACCCACGCGTTCCTGCCCGCGATGGTCGCCCGCCGGGCCGGCGCGATCGTCAACGTGTCCTCCGTCGAGGGGCTGCGCGGTTACCCCGAGGATCCGGTCTATGCCGCGTTCAAGGCCGCGGTCATTCAGTTCACCCGAAGCCTCGCGGTTCAGGTGGGCGGGCATGGGGTGCGGGTCAACGCGATTGCGCCCGACGTCACCGAATCCCTGCAGGTGCCCTACTCGCAGTGGCTGTCTCACGACGAACAGGCCCAGTGGCCCCAGTGGGTTCCGGTCGGCCGGATGGGCGAGCCCGAGGACCAGGCCCGCGTGATCTTGTTCCTGGCCTCGGATTTGTCCGCATTCGTCACCGGCCACACCATTCCGACCGACGGCGGTACCGGCGCGGCGGGCGGGTGGTTCCGCTCGTCGCGCCGGCCCGACCGGGAATGGACGAATCGGCCCATCGCGCCGTGATCGCCGAAGCAGTCCTCACACCAAGCCCAATGCGGCGTTCTCCGCACGGATCCGCACCCTGAGCACGATCGCGTTCGCGATGCTGAACGCGATCGCCGTGAGCCACGCCGAGTGAACGAGCGGCAGCGCCGCCACCTCCGCAGCGACCGCCGCGTAATTCGGGTGTCGTACCCAGCGATACAGCCCGTCGCGGACCAACGGCGCGCCCGGGATGACGATCAGCCTCGGGTTCCAATGCCTGCCGAGCACGGCCACGCAGCGCCAGCGCACCACCGTGCTGAGCACCACGACGGTGAGCATCGGCCACCCCAGCCACGGGATGAACGGCCGGGCGAGGGCCCAGGTCTCCACGACGCACGAGGCCAGCAGCAGGGTGTGCATACTGACCATCGCCGGGTAATGGTCACGGCCGAACTCCTTGCCGCCATGGGCCAGTGACCATTTGGTGTTTCGTTGCGACACTGCCAGCTCGACCAGACGTTCCGCGCCGACGGCCAGGATGAATAGGTAGTAGTACATGGTCTCGCCCCTCACCACTGCAGCAGGAGCAGCTCGAAGCTGAAACCCGGCCCCATCGCCAGCATGACGCCGTACGACCCTGCGGCCGGCGGTTCCGCGAGGGTCCGGCGCAACACATCGAGCACGGACACCGAGGAGACGTTCCCGTTGTCCCGCATCGACTCTCGGCTGTGAACCATGGCCTCCGGCGGTAGGTCCAGGGCCTCCTCGATCGAGTCGAGCACCTTGGGGCCGCCGGGATGACACACCCAGGTGGCGATGTCCGCGAGCGACAACCCGTGGTCGGCGAGGAAACCGTCGACCTCGCCCCTTAGGTAGGTTTCGGCCATCTTCGGGACGTCGCGCGACATCACGAGCTGGAATCCGCTGGAGCCGACGTTCCACCCCATGACGTCGACCGTCTCCGGAACCACGCGGCTGCGGGTGGCGAGCACCCGCGGACCGGCTTTGCCGTTCAACGGGTTTCGATCTGACCCCGCGGCGACGATCGCGGCGGCGCCGTCGCCGAACAGGGACACCCCGATCAGCGCGGGGATCGAGGTATCGTCCCGCTGCAGCGTGAGGGAACACAACTCGACCGACAGCAGCACCGCCACGTCGCGAGGGTAGCCATGCAGGTAGTCGTGGACGCGCGCCATCCCGGCCGCGCCGGCCACACAGCCGAGGCCGAACAGCGGGACGCGTTTGACGTTGGGCCGCAGCCCGATTCGGGTCATCAGCCGCGCGTCGATGGTGGGCACCGCGATGCCGGTGCTCGATACCACAACAATGGTGTCCACCTCGTGCGGTTCGACGCCAGCCTCTTCCAACGCCGAACGTATCGCGCGCTCGCCGAGGTCGACGGCGACCTCGAGGTAGGCGTCGTTCGCCTCGGTGAAGCCGCTCAGCCGCGGGTAGCGCGAGAGCGGTAGCGCCAGGCTGCGCTGGTCGACCCCCGTTGTCTGCGCGAAACGCAGGAACCTCGGGTCGGTGAATTCGGTTAACTCCCTGGCGACTTCGTCCTGCTTGTAGCGGTGTGGGGTGAAGGCCACCGCGGCCCCGGCGATGTGCGGTGCGCCGCGTCCACGCTGAGCGGCCCCGCTGGGGGAAGTGAGATGTGTTGTTGCAGTCATGCCTATGCCGACGGGCGGCCCCACCGGACGGTTCAGATAAAGGCGGTCGGCGTGAGATGAACCACAGACCGGCGCCTGCCGTTAACCAAGCGATAGGGGGATGAGGGGTAGCACGAATTCAGTGTTTCTGTGCGGGACGGAATCGGGCCTGATCGTCGATGATCGTCACCGGTATGCCGTTGAGCGCGCCGTTGCCCGACGGCTCGTCGATAAACGTCGGCGGGGAAAGCACATTCGTGTTCGCTCCCGGCGATCCGTTGGCCACCGCCATGCGGGTGCCCGGCTTGCCATGCCCCCAGCCGTGCGGCATCGACACCACGCCCGGTTTGATCGCTTCGGTGACCTCGACGGGCACCTTGATCTCGCCGGCCGCCGATTTGACGGTGACGACGTCATTGTCCGTGACGCCGCACCTGGCCGCGTCGTCGGGATGAATCAGCAACGTGCACCGGTCCTTTCCCTTCATCAGCGCGGGCACGTTGTGTAGCCAGGTGTTGTTCGAGCGAAGGTGCCGGCGGCTCACCAGAACCAGCGGCTCGGCCGGTCGTTCCATTCTGGCGGCCAGCCGCGGTAGGTCATCGAGAAGGTACTGCGGCGCCAACCGGATCTTCTTGTCGGGTGTCCCCAGGATGTCCGGGAGTTGCGGCACCATCGGTCCGAAGTCGATGCCGTTGGGGTTGGCCTTGAGCAGATCCAGCGTCAACCCGCCGGGATTCTTGCCGTACTGGTCCCCGAACGGTCCGGTTCGCAGCGTCAGGTCCAGCATGCGCTCGGGGCCACCATGCTCGTACAGCTTGCGGATCTCCGCACCGTCGAGGCCTTGGGTGAATGCCAGGTAATCGAAGAACCCGTCGTCGATCGTGGCGACGTCGACATCTTCGGCCGGCGTGCCGGCGCACAGGCCGGTGAGGCGGATCAGGATCTCCCATTCGTGCGGGCGGTCGCCCGGATCGAACACGGGCGGCGAGTAATTCGCGATGCTGTGGATCGCGAAGAGCAGGATGAGATCGTCGTGGTGCGGTTGCTCGAGCGGCGACAGGCCGGGCAGGATCACGTCGGCGTGCCGCGTCGTCTCGTTGAGCCAAAGGTCAACGGAGATCATCGCTTCCAGCATCGGCAGCACCTCGTCGAGCTTGTCGCCGCCGGGCGTGGACAACACCGGGTTGCCCGCGACCGTGATCAGCGCCTTCAGTTGCCCGTCGCCCGGGGTGGCGATCTCCTCGGCCATGCAGGACACCGGGGCCTGGCCCAGCACCTCCTTCGCCCCGCGCACGCGGGTGTGCCAGCGGCCGAATTCCGGCAGACCGCCCTCGAGGCCGGGCAGCGGCTGAGTGGTGATCGACCAGGCCGCCGGCTTTGGGAACATCGCTCCCCCGGGTACGTCGAAATGCCCGGTCAGGATGTTGACGACGTCGACCAGCCAGCTGGCCAGGCTGCCGAACTCCTGATTGCACAACCCGATTCGGCCGTACACCACCGACCTTTCGGTCCCGGCGAGCTCGCGGGCCAGACGCCGGATCCGGTCCTCGGCGATGCCCGTGACCGCGCTGACGCGCTCCGGTGGCCAATCCGCGGCGACCCGCCGCATCGTGTCGACGCCGTCCACGTGCGGCCCGGGATGGATCAGGTCTTCGTCGAACAGGGTGTGCGCCACCGCCAGCAGCAGCGCGGCGTCGGTGCCCGGCACGATCGGAAGCCATTCGTCGGCCCGGGCCGCCGTCTGCGTGCGGACCGGGTCGATCACAATGACCTTGCCGCGCTTGCGGATCCCCTCGATCAGGCCCATCACGTCGGGCGCGGCCAGCAGCGACCCCTGCGACGCGGCGGGGTTGGCGCCC
Organism: Mycobacterium sp. E735; assembly: GCF_001666955.1. Classification (NCBI taxonomy): domain Bacteria; kingdom Bacillati; phylum Actinomycetota; class Actinomycetes; order Mycobacteriales; family Mycobacteriaceae; genus Mycobacterium; species Mycobacterium sp. E735. Next base: position 9,363 of record NZ_LZIX01000060.1, read on the forward strand.
ATGATGACCATCAGGTCGGTGCGTTCGATGTCGGGGACGGGGAAGTTCCACCAGAGGCCGTACATCAGATGCGATGACAAATTCTTCGGCCACTGGTCGACGGTGCCCGGCGAATACGTGACCGGCATCCCCGACATCCCCATCAGCACGCCCGCGTAGCGGGCGAGGGAAAACGAGTGCGCCAGCGGGTTGCCGGTGTAGGCGGTGACCGCCCCGATCCCGTACTTGGAGATCACGGGCGTCAGCAACTCGGTGCAGCGGCGAAACGCCGCGTCCCAGCTCACCTCGTGCCATTCGCCGTCGACCTTGATCATGGGCCGGCGGATGCGGTCGGGGTCGTCGTGCAGCGCGGCAAGTGAGACGCCCTTCGGGCAGATGTGCCCGCGGCTCCACACGTCGTCGCGGTTGCCCCGGATGCTGGTTACCTTGCCGCCGTCGACGTGAATGTCCAAGCCGCACATGGCTTCACAGAGGGGGCAGGTCCGTAGGTGCCTGCCGTCTTCGCCCGTCTTCACCCACCCACTGTATTCCGCTACCGACCGTCGCGGAAGTCCCAAAATTCGGGGTCAGGCCGCCCAGGGGCCGATGCCGCCGACCCTGTCGATGCGAATGCGGGTCAGGAACCCGGGCGGCGCGCCGTCCGGCGGGAACTGGGTACTCGGGTCGCCCAGAATCGGGTTGAGTTGGGCGAGAAGCTCGGGTGCGCCGCCCTCGACGATCCGTGCGGTCCCGGCGATCGAGAGGTAGGGCCGCATCCCGGTGTGCGCCCCGTCGAGCGACACGATGGTGACGGCCACCCGGGGGTCGTTGCGGACGTTGCGAACCTTCTTGTGCGCGGCCAGGTGCGCGGTGACGAGTTCGTCCCCGTCGGGGGTGGACTGCAAGGCGACCCACACCAGGCTGACTTGGGGGCTGCCGTCGGGGTTCAGGGTCACCAGGGTGGCGTCGGCGCCCCTGCCAATGAGGTCGCGGGCGGCGTCATTGAGTTCCATGCGTTGTTCTACGGCCCCGGGCCGGGATTCATTCCCGCATGCGGAATAAGCGGCGCCGAACGCCGCGTTCCCGATCCCATAGCCGATCTTCTATGCACATTTGAATTTGGCCAGTTGGCTGTACAAGTGCGAGGCGGCGGTCCTAGCGTCGACGCCAGAAACTCGTCGGGAAGGGAGCTGGCTCGTTGAGCACCGAACCGGGTCCCGCGCGCCATCGGTATGCGCGATGAGCGATCCTCAACACCCCTCGGGCATCGAGTATCTCCGCGCCGAAGTCCTTGATCGACTGGACGCGCAGCCGTTCGAGGACTGGTCCCCCGCGCTGCTGCGCGCCCTGATCGCGATCTTCGACCTGAACGGCGTGACACCTTCCAACCGCCTCGGTTTTCGGCCCCACATCGTGAAGTAGCGGTTGCGCTTTCGCGTATTAGGCTGCGCCCGAGGAGTCACGACGGTGGAGAACTGGGAATTGGTGGCGCGCGAGCGGATCCGCGACACCCTGGCGCGATACAACTGGGCGGGTGACGCCGGCGACGTGGCGGGCCTCGCCGAGACGTTCTGCGCCGACGGCGTCCTGGAGATTCGCGGCCTCGAGCCGCTGCGCGGCCGTTCGGCGATCGTGTCGTTCCTCGGCGGCGTCAACGTCGACCGGCCGTCAAACGTCCAGCCGATCGTGCGCCACAACCTCACCAACCTGCTGTTCACCGAATTGACCCGGGATTCCGCACAGGTGTCGTCGTATTTCACGGTGCTCACCCACGCCGGCCTTGACCATTTCGGCCGGTACCGCGACACGTTGGTGCCCGACGGCGACGCCTGGCTGATCAGGCATCGCAAGGTGTCAACCGACTGGGCCGCGCCCGACTCGGCCATGGCGAGGCGGGCGGCGCGCGGCTGAGTCCTGCGCGCCGGTGAACGCCGGTGGCGATTTCGTTAAATGTCTCGCTCACATGTTTGCCCGAGACGGCGAAACGGCTACAGATAGAGATCACACCTAGAGATTGCGGTCGACCCTGATTGCGTTCGCCGGTGGTACCCGGCGCTGACCAGAGGTCATGTGACCAGCGGTCAGAGCGCACAAAAGATACGAGCGGATATGCAACGACTCAGTGGGTTAGACGCGTTCTTCCTCTACCTCGAATCTCCGACACAGCCGCTGAATGTTTGCTGCGTGTTGGAGCTCGACCCGGGTGACATGCCGGGCGGCTACACCTCCAGCCAGTTCCGGAGGGCGCTGGCGGCGCGAGTGGACGCGGTGCCCGAATTCCGTCTCAAGCTGGCGGACAATCAGCTGAACTTCGACCATCCGGTCTGGGTCGACGACGATCGTTTCGACCTCGCGCGGCACCTCCAACGAGTCGCGCTGCCGGCACCGGGCGGGTCGAGGGAGTTAGCGGAGATCTGCGGGCACGTCGCCGGGCTGGCACTGGATCGCGATCGTCCGCTGTGGGAGATGTGGGTGATCGAAGGCCTGCACGGCGGCGACGCGCTTGCCGTCGTCCTCAAGGCCCACCATGCGGTGATCGACGGGGTGGGCGGCGCCAATCTCCTGGCCCAGTTGTGCAGCACCGCGCCGGACGCCCCAGCCCCCAAGCCCGCCGCCCGGTCCGGCGGGGCGAATCCCCTGCAGATCGCCGCGTCCGGACTCATCGGCGCCGGGTTACGGCCGTGGCGCCTGGCCAAGGTGTTGCCGGCGACCGCGCTGACGCTGGCGCAAACGCTGCTGCGGGCCCGCGGTGGCGGGCAGACCATGGCCGCCCCGTTCGCGGCGCCGCCGACGGCGTTCAACGGCCCATTCACGCGGCGCCGCAACGTCGCCCTGACCACCCTTGATCTCGACGACGTCAAAAAGGTGAAGAACAGGTTCGGAGTCACCGTCAACGACGTGGTGACCGCCCTATGCGCCGGCGCGTTGCGGCAGTTCTTGGTGGACCGGGACGAACTGTCGGACAGCCCGATGGTGGCCAGTGTGCCGGTCTCGGTGCGGGGCAAATCAGACCGGCCGGGCCGCAACCAAACCACGTGGATGCTGTGCCGGCTGGAGACCCATATCGAGGATCCGGCCGAACGGCTGAGTAGCATCGCGCGGGGCAACGCCGCGGCCAAGGACCACGCCGCCGCCATGGGGTCCAGCCTGCTGCAGGACTGGACGCAGGTCGCCGGACAGACCATGTTCGGCACGGCGATGAAGCTGCTGCCCCGGATACCGCTGCCTGATAAGCCGCCGCACAACCTGGTGCTGTCCAACGTGCCCGGACCGCAGGAACAGCTTTACTTCATGGGCTGCCGGGTCGACGCCATGTATCCGCTCGGTCCGATCATCGCCGGCGCCGCACTCAACATCACGGTCATGTCGCTCAACGGCCGCCTGGGCATCGGCCTCATCTCCTGCCCCGACCTGGTTGCCGACCTCTGGGACCTCGCCGACACCTTTCCCGCAGCGCTCAAAGAGCTCCTGAATTGCAGTGAATCGAGCCACCAGCAGAGCTGACCGCCACGGCATGGCAAGGTGACACCCGTGGCAGACACCGTTACCCAGCAAGACCTGCGCGAAATCAGCACTCCCAAGGGCGCTTTGCGCTACTACGACTGCGGCCCGGAATCCGCCCCGGTGTTGCTGTTCCTGCACGGCTCCGGACCGGGCGTCACGGGGTGGCGCAACTTCCGCGGAATACTCCCCTCGTTCGCCGCGCGATTCCGCTGCCTGATCCTGGAGTTTCCCGGGTTCGGCGTCAGCGACGATTTCGGCGGTCACCCGATGGTGACCGCGTTCGGCACCGTGCCGCCCTTCCTGGACGCGCTGGGCGTCCAGCGGGTGCACATCGTCGGGAACTCGATGGGCGGCGGCGTCGGCATCAACTTCGCCACCAATAACCCGGACCGCGTCCACCGATTGGTGACCATCGGCGGCATCGGGACGAACATCTTCAGCCCCAGCCCCAGCGAGGGCATCCGGCTGCTGCAGGAGTTCGTCGAGGATCCCACGCGGCAGCGGCTGGTCGACTGGCTGAAATCGATGGTCTACGACCAGGCGCTGATCACCGAGGAGCTGGTCGAGGAACGCTGGGAGCTGGCCACCGACCCGGACACGCTGGCCGCCGCGCGCCGCATGTACGGGAAAGCGGCCTTCGGCGCGATGAACGCCGCCATGGCCGCGTCCGACCGGCCGATGCCGTGGGCCGTCATGCACAAGCTGACCGCGCCCACCCTGCTGACCTGGGGGCGCGACGATCGCGTGAGCCCGCCGGACATGGCGCTGATCCCGATGCGCACCATCCCCGATGCGGAGCTGCACATCTTCCCGAACTCCGGGCACTGGGCGATGATCGAGGCCAAGGAGGCGTTCGAGAGCACCGTGCTGGCGTTTCTTACCAGGGACTAGCGGCGATCGCGAGCGCGGGCGAATCTCACTCCGCCGCGACCGACCCCGCCAGGCCCGCGGTCAGCAACTCGTGGGCGGCGGGATTGCCGTCCAGGATTCGGCTGGTGCGCGCACCGATCCGCCATTGCCCCTCGACCCGGACCATCACGAAATGGTTTGCGGTACAACGCCATACGCGATATCCGTCGCCGTCGCGGATCAGCACCAGGGACTCACATAGCGCCACCGCCGAATCGCCGGTGACGGTGACGACGCATGGCCCCAAGAAATGACAGCACCCCTTGGCCACCAGGTTCTGGTGGGCCGACGACTCGACCATGGCGTGCACGGCGGTCCGGCCCTCCATGCGCCAGCCATCGACGTCGTAGCTGCCGTCGCTCGCCCACAGGCGCGCAGTGGCCTCGGCATCCCCGGCATCCACCGCAGGACCGTACGAGGCGATCAGACGGGCGATGTCGCGCTCGTCCTCGAGTCGGCGCAGCCGCGCGGACAGGTCGTCGATGTCACTCATGGTTGCTCCTCGTCGCCGGGATCGCGGCAGCGGACCACCGCTGATCCCCACACGTTAGGACGCACGGCACGACCTCGAGGGCGTACCGGCTTCCTTCCGGAGCGGGCGTAACCACCTCGGCCCATGGGGGTTTGCTCAATCTGCGAATCAGGTGGCCCGAACATTTTGATCGAGCGGCCCTAACAGCCGCGATCACTTGTTACATGTTCTTTACCAGTACCCGTCTCAAGTTGCTGGGTCCCTGACCCCGAGTTAGGTTGGTCGGGTTTGCAGTCGTCGGCCAGCGTCGGTCGGCGGCCTTCCCTCGCGGAGAACCGCGAAGCAACCATTCGTCATGTGCGTGAAAGGGGTTGCGCGTGCGACAGCTTTCGCCGCTGCGGGTGGTGTCGACGGGGCTCGGCGCTGCCGCGGGACTTGGCGACGCGGTCGGCAGGCTGGCGACCGCCGGTCTCGAGGTTGTCGCGCTGCCGGTCCGGGTCGGCGCAAAAGTGGTCTCGGGTGAGGTATCTCGCTCCACGCTGACCCGACGGTGCGGGCGCGGTGACGGGCGGGTGTGGATCGAGGTACGCGGCCTCGACGGCACGGGCGGGGCGACACGTGGCCGCGCCGCCGTCGATGCGCTGCGGGCACAGCCCGGTGTCACCAAGGTCAGCCTGAACCGTCCGCTGTCGCGGGTGGTTGTTGAGATCGACGACGGCGGGGCGTCGCTCGACGAGCTTTGCTCCGCGCTTGACAGCGCTGAAACAGCCTACGGTGCAGGCGATTCCACGCGCGCCGAAAGCCTGCCCGGCGACGGGCTGCTGTTGGTCACCCGCGGCGCGATGGTGGCCGTGAACGCCGCCGGGTTCGCGGTCGCGGTCGCCGGCCGGGCGTTGCGATTGCCGGCTGCCCCGATCGCCGTCGAGGCGGTGTCGGCGATCGCGAATCACCAACCGTGGCTGCGCCGCGCGCTCGAGAGCGGCATCGGCCCCGGTGCGACGGACACCGCATTGTCGGTGTTCGGCACCGCCGCGCATGTCGTCACGTTGTCACCGGCGAAGCTGTCCGTCGACCTGGCGATGCAAGGTTTCAAGGCCGCGGAGTCCCGGGCCGCCGCGCGGGCATGGGCCCGCTATGAGCCGGAATTGGCCCGGCACGCCGACGAGCCGGAGATGCAGCGGTTGGCGCGCCCGGTTCCCGCGCCGGCCGGTCCGATCGACCGTCACGGGAAGCGCGCAGCGTGGGTTCAGCTGATTGGCGTCGGGCTGACGGGAGCCCTCACCCGCAACGTGACGATGGCGTCGAACGCGGCGCTGGCGGCCTCGCCCAAGGCCATGCGCACCTCGCACGAGGCGTTTGCGGCCACGCTGGGCAGGGGCTTGGCGGATAAGCACGGGGTGCTGCCGCTGCGGCCGGAGGGTTTGCGCCGACTCGACAGAGTCGACGCGCTGCTCATCGATCCGCGCGTGTTGTGCGACCAGAGGATGCGGGTGGTGCGGGTGCGCGGCGCCCGCGACGGCGAGTTGCTCGGCGCCTGGACCCGCGCCCAGGACCTGCTCGACGACGGTGCGGCCCCGGGCTGGCACCCGATTCCCGCGGCCGCAACCGACGAGCAGGGGGCCAGCGATACGGTCGAGGCGCTCGTCGCACCGGCCCCTCACCCGCTCGCGCCGGCTCTGATCACCCGGGCGCGTGACTCAGGCGCGCGCCTGGTGTCGGTCGACACCGACCTGCTCGGCGACTTGCGTCCCGCTTTCGACGATGTCCTGCCAGTCCGTGACGGCGGCATCGATCATGCACTCGCCGATGCGGTTTCGCGCCTGCAGCATGACGGGCACACCGTCGCGGTGCTGTCCTCGCTTGGCGCACAAGCGCTTTCGGGCGCCGACCTGGCGTTGGGAATCAAGCCCAGTGCCGACGGCCCGCCGCCTTGGACTGCGGACCTGATGCTCGACGACCTGGCCGGAGCGTGGCGGGTGTTGCATGCGTTGCCCGCGGCCCGGTCGGCAAGTCAGCAGGGTATCGCGATATCGGTGGGAGCTTCGGCGCTGGGCGCGGTGTTCATGGTGCCCGGGGTGCGCCGGTTGCGCGGGCCCGGCCCGGTGACCATCGGTGCCGTCGCGGGGATCCTGTCCGGATACCTGTTGGCCCGCGGCGCGATTCACACTTCGACACCCCGGCCGGCCCCGGCCTACGAGTGGCACGCGATGTCGGCTGAGCAGGCCCGCGAGGTGCTGGCGGCATTGCGCGACCCCGAGGAGCCCGCTGCCGCAACCGAACCCACACCGGGCGGCACGCGGTTCCCGGCCGCGGCGTGGGAGTTCGCCAGGGCCGCCGCCGCCGAACTAACCGGTGATCCGTTGACGCCGATCCTCGGGCTGTGTTCGGCGGCAACAGCCCTGCTGGGCTCACCGGCCGACGCGATCATGGTCGGGGCCGTGCTGACCGGAAATGCCTTGCTGTCGACCGCCCAACAGCTACGGGCCGAGAACCGGTTGAACCGCCTGCTGGCCCAGCAGGCCCCGCCGGCCCGCGTCGTCACCCCGGGGACCGATGCCGCGCGGGGCTACCGCGAAGTCCTCGTCGAGCAACTGCGGCCCGGCGACGTGATCGAGGTGCGCAGCGACGAGGTGGTGCCCGCCGACGCTCGGGTGATCGAGGCGCACGACCTCGAGGTCGACGAGTCGTCCCTGACCGGTGAATCCCTGTCGGTGCAGAAGCAGGTCGAGGCCACGCCCGGGGCCGAACTGGCCGAGCGCCGCTGCATGATCTACGCCGGAACCACCGTGGTGGCCGGCACCGCGGTGGCGCTGGTGACCGCCGTCGGGGCCGACACCCAGACCCGCCGCGCGGCCGAACTGGCCTCCGGTGACCTGCCGACCGTCGGCCTGCACCATCAACTCAGCCAGCTGATGCGCCGCGCGTTCCCGTTCAGCGCGGGCGGCGGCGTTCTGGTCGGCGGGCTCGGCCTGTTCCGCGCAGGCGGGCTGCGCCAAGCGCTGGGCAGCGCCATCGCGGTCGCCGTGGCGGCCATCCCCGAGGGCATGCCGCTGATGGCCACCCTCGCCCAATCGGCGTCGGCGCAGCGGCTGGGCGAATGCGGGGCGCTGGTCCGGGTCCCGCGGGCGACCGAGGCGCTCGGTCGCGTCGAGGTGGTCTGCTTCGACAAGACCGGAACGCTGAGCGAGAACCGCCTTCGCGTCGCCGAGGTCCACCCCATGGCGGGCCATTCCCGCGAGGACGTTTTGCGGTGCGCCGCCCAGGCCGCGCCGGCCGACGACGGCAACCCGCACGTGCACGCCACCGACGAGGCCATCATCAAGGCGGCGGACGCGGTGCCGGACTCCGGTTCGCGCCCCGACCCCGACGCGCATCTGCCGTTCCGGTCCGGCCGGGCGTTCTCGGCCTCGGTGACCGGCACCCAGTTGACCGTGAAGGGCGCACCCGAGGTGGTCTTGGCGGCGTGCGGTGAGGTCGGCGCAGTCGTGGACGACGCCGTCGCCGCGCTGACGACCGCGGGACTGCGAACGATCGCGGTGGCCCAGCGGCGCCTGACCGCGGCACAGGCGCGAGCGTTGCGCAAAGACCCGGACGCCATCACCGGATTGTGCGAGACGGGCTTAGCGCTCACCGGATTTCTGGGCCTCTCGGACACCCCGCGCCCCCAGGCGCCGCAGCTGCTGGCGGACCTGGCCGACCGGGGCGTCGCGATCCGGCTGATCACCGGCGACCATCCCGTCACCGCCACCGCCATCGCCCGCGAGCTGGGGGTCACGGTGAGCGCCGACGAGGTGATCACCGGGTCGGAATGGAACGCCCTGTCCCGGCAGGATCAGCAGCGCGCGGTGACCGAGCGGGTGATCTTCGCCCGGATGTCGCCGGAGAACAAGGTGCAGGTCGTTCAGACGCTCGAGCGCGCCGGGCGGGTGTGCGCCATGGTCGGCGACGGCGCCAACGACGCCGCCGCGATCCGGGCGGCAAGCGTCGGTGTCGGTGTGGTCGCGCGCGGCAGCGACTCCGCGCACACGACCGCCGACCTGGTGCTCACCGACGGCCGCATCGAGACGCTCGTCGCCGCCATCGACGAAGGCCGCCGACTCTGGCGTGGAGTCCAGGCGGCCGTGGCCGGCCTGCTCGGCGGCAATGCCGGCGAGGTGATCTTCTCCGTCATCGGCACGGCGATCGCCGGAACCTCGCCGCTGAACACCCGCCAGTTGCTGCTGATCAATACGCTCACCGACGCGCTACCCGCGACCGCTGTCGCCGTCAGCACGCCCGCGGGGCCGGTAGAGCGCGTCGGGAGCGGCATCGACGAACGCGCGCTCCTGCGAGCCGTGGCCGCGCGCGGAGCGCTCACCGCCACCGCCGCCACGTCGGCGTGGGCGATGGCCTCGGTCACCGGGCTGCCGCAGCGGGCCGCCACCGTCGCGCTGATCTCGTTGGTCGCGGTCGAGTTGGGCCAGACGGTGGTCGACTCACACGCGCCGCTGGTGCTGCTTACCGCGGCCGGCTCGTTCGCCGCATTCACCGCGATGATCAGCACCCCGGGGATCAGCCAACTCCTGGGCTGCACACCGGTCGGCCCTGTGGGCTGGGCACAGGGGCTGGGCACCGCCGCGGCCGCCGTCCTCGCCGTTGCCGTCATGAATCAGTTGCGGTCGGGCCGCCGAGGCGATGAGCCTCCACTCACCGCTGCCACGGAACACGACGAGCCCGCAAACGCAGACCCGCATTTATCGCAGCACCGCGGCCCGCGGGCGCCGCATACCGCATTCCTGCAAGCTCCCGCGAAGGCCGCGCGTGCGCTGAGATTGGTGGACCGAGAACAGCATCGGATTCCGGCGGAGGCCGTCACCGATCGGCCGTGAGTCACTCAGTCACGGTCACCGCGCGGCTTGATGAACACGCCTTCCGCACCGACCGTGATCCCCTGGCTATCGGTGATCTGCCCCTTCGCGAAGGTTTTCACACCCTCGACGCGGTCGACCCACGCTTGTACCCGCACCGGACCCAGCGGGGTCCCCCGGACATAGCGCAGCGTGAGCGTGCCGGTGTAGGCCGGTCGACCGGGTTCGTGCGCGGTCGCGCCCAGGACGTGGTCAAGGACCAACGCGCACACTCCGCCATGGACGTGTCCCGGTGGGCCTTCGTAAGCGGCGCCCAGTGTGATCTCCGTCCAGACGACACCACCGGCGTCGCGGCGAATGACCAGCGGAGGGGCGACCGGGTTGCGCGCGCCGATCATCACATTGCCGGAGGTGACCGGTTGTCCGTCGGAGGGATGGCGAACACCGAACGAGCCCGGCATGAGCGTCTCGCTCAATTGCTCCACGGCGCAATCGATGTGCCTCTTCGCGGCCGCAACGGGACCCGCGCCGGCCTCGGTGCGGATCGTCGCGTCGATCAGCCGGCGAACGGACTGGGCGAGCGGTTCATATGCCGGCGCGCCGCCGCCGTCGTCTTCCATCATCCCCACCGCCCGATCATGTCGCCTTCTGCGAGAGGCCGGCGTCGACGACGAGCTGGGTGGCCGTGATGTAGCGGGCCTCCTCGGAGGCCAAGAACACCACCGCATTGGCCACGTCGACGGGCTCTACCCAGGGCACCGGCAGCAGGTTGCGCGCCCGCAACACTTCCGCGACATCCGCGGCGGTCGGGTTCTCGAGGTCCGGGCGTAAGCGTCGAAACGTCCCGTCGTTGAGAATCATCGGGGTCGCGACCGGCCCCGGGTGAACCGTGTTGACCCGGATGCCGGTAGGGCCGAGCTCGTTCGCGAGAGTGCGCGCCAGCCCGACCACCGCGTGCTTGCTCGCCGTGTACGCCGCGGAATTGGGCGTCCCGCGAAGACCATTGGTGGAACTGATGATGACAATGGCGCCGCCGTCGCCCATGCGCGGTACGCCGGCCTTGACCGTGTGCCATACGCCGGTCAGGTTGATGTCGAGCGTGCGATGCCAATCCCGGGAGTCAAGTTCCCATGTCCGTCCGCCCGCAATGTGGATTCCGGCGTTCGCGACGACGATGTCGAGGCGCCCCAGTGCCGTGACGCCGGCCGCTACGGCGTCGGTGACGGCCTCCAAGTCACTCACGTCGGCAACGCCCGTCACGCAGCGTCGACCGCGGCTTTCGACATCCCTTGCAGTGTCGAGCAACTCGTCGCTCGCCGCGGCGGCATCGAGCGCGATCACATCTGCACCCTCGTCGGCGAGGCGCTGACAATGCACCCGTCCCGTGCCCTTGCCTGCGCCGGTGACCAGCGCTACCTTGCCAACCAGTCTCTTCATCGTCACCTCTCGACCAGATCGAAGCCCGGGTAATCGGCCCCGGCAACCTCGGCGCAGATGTCGTTATAGGCGGCGAAGCCGCCGACGAATAGCATGAATCCCCTTGGCTTTCCGGGTACGTTGGCTCCCATGTACCAGGACTCCGCCTTGGTGAACAACGTGGCGTCGGCGAGGCGGGCGCATTCGGCTCCCCAGCCGTCGACCGCGTCGCGGGTCGCTTCGATCGCGGCCAGCCCGTGGTCATCGAGGTAGGCAATGGCCGCGGCTATCCAATTCACCTGCGCCTCGGCGTGCAGCACCATGTTCGCCAGCACAGCCGGTGCCCCTGGACCGGAGATCAGGAACAGGTTGGGGAATCCGTCGATACCCAGCCCCAGGTAGGTACGCGGCCCGTGCGACCAGTCGTCCCGCAACCGACGACCGCCGCGCCCGATGATGTCCATCTTGGCCAGCGCACCGGTGAGCGCGTCGAAACCCGTTGCGAGCACGATCATGTCGACGTCATAGTGCACGCCAGCGGTGCTGATCCCGGTGGCGTCCACGGATTCGATCGGTGTGTCGCGCACGCTGATCAGCGACACGTTCGGCCGGTTGAAGGTGCTGAAGTAGTTGCTGTCGGTGCAGATCCGCTTCGTGCCTATCGGGTGGTCATTGGGTATGAGCAGCTCGGCCAGGGCAGGGTCGTCGATGACCGCGCGCACCTTCTCCTCGTAGAACTTTCGTGCCTCGTCGTTGGCGGTCAGGTCGGTCATCTGGTCGGGGAACGTTTTCGAGAACAGCACACCACCCAGCTGCCAACGCTTCTCGAACGCGGCCCGACGTTCCTCCGGCGTGAACTCCATCGTCGGCTTGGGCGCCGTGATGTGCGGTGACCCGCCGCCGCTGCGCCACGACAACCGACGTCTTTCGGCATAGTTCGCCTTGATGTCGTCGAGTTCGCGTTCGCTCAACGGCTTGTTGCCTGCGGGGACACTGTAATTGGGCGTGCGCTGGAAGACGAACAGATGCCTGGCGTGTTCGGCGATGATCGGAATCGATTGAATGCCAGACGAACCGGTGCCGATGACGGCGACGCGCTTTCCCGTGAAATCGACGGCATGCTGGGGCCACGCGGCGGTGTGGTAGATCTCGCCCGCGAACGACTCGAGTCCGTGGAAGTCAGGCGTCAAAGCCGCCGAGAGCGGGCCCGTCGCCATCAGGCAGAAACGGGCGGACAGGACGTCACCGCCGTCTGTGGTGACCACCCAGCGCAGCGTTGTTTCGTCCAGTGCCGAGGACACGACGCGGGCGCGAAATGTGATGTCGCGGCGCAGGTCGAGTTTGTCGGCCACCCAGTTCAGATAGGCGAGGATCTCGGCCTGGGTGGCGTACTTCTCGGTCCAGTTCCACTCTTGCTGAAGTTCATCGGAGAAGGAATAGCAGTAGTCGACGCTTTCGACGTCACAGCGCGCCCCCGGATAGCGGTTGTAATACCAGGTGCCGCCGAGCTCCGGCGCCGCCTCCAGGACCCGCACCGACAGTCCCTGACCGCGGAGCTTGTGCAGGGCGTAGAGGCCGGCGAACCCGGCGCCGACCACGACGACATCGACCAGCTCCGCGCCACTCACAAGCACGCACGGTATGTCCTATCGCCCGTCGACCGCCGGGCCGGTTCCCGGTCACCGGACACTGCGGTGACGTTGTCCCGGCTATCGGGCGCGCGCACCTTCGGAGGCGGACCGGCCCTGCGACCGGCTGGAGGGCGTCATCCTGGCGTGCCAGGCCCGGCGCGTGCGCGCCGCGTTGTGCAGTCGATTCCGGCCGCATTTTCTTCCGCTCATCGGGAACGGCTTCGGCTGGGGCACGAACTGCGGTAGACCATTACTAAGCCCCCCAGACGTAAGGACACCAACATGAGCGAACGGGTACTCGACCGGGTCGTGGCGATGGCGGATCAGTTGCGCGACCAGGCCCCCGAGGCCGAGCGGATCGGCCGCCT
>NZ_LZIX01000061.1:0-32461 GCF_001666955.1 Mycobacterium sp. E735
TCGGACGCCGAATGCCCGATCTCGACGTCGTCAGCGCCGACGGCCCGCTGCGGGTCTACTCGCTGTTACACCGCGCCCGGCCGGTGCTGCTCAACCTCGGTGAGCCGGGCCGATTCGATATCGGCCGGGTCCAGACGATCGACGCGGAATACGCCGGTGGTTGGGAGCTTCCGGCGCTCGGCGCGGTCGAGGCCCCTGATGCGGTGCTGATCCGGCCGGACGGACATGTCGCCTGGGTGGGCGGTTCCACCGGTGCGGGGCTTCGGGACGCGCTCGACGCCTGGTTCGGCGCGCCGTCCGCGGTCAGGCCTTAGTCGGGCGGCTCCTCCGTGGAGCCTCGAGTGGGGGCGCGCTCGCGGTCGCTGGGCTTGCCGGCGACGCCTTCGGCCTCACGATCGTCGGCGACTTTCTCCTCGAGCTGGTCAACGATGTCTTCCAGCTCCTCCGAGTGACCCCGTAGGTCCTTGTCCGGTCTCGTCATATCGCTTTCCATCGACTGTGGTCGGGTACCGCCCCGCCGGTACCCCATACCCCGTCAGCCGGACGGTAACCGGCCGTGGAGTGTGATCCTGCCATCCCCAGGCGGCAAACGCCGCGTTGAAGGGGCCCGGGGAGTGAGGGACGCGACATAACGCCGCGGCGATGGAAGTATCGCAGGGGTGGCCGATAAGAAACCGCAGACCATCTCGTACCCGGCGGCCGGTGGGCGTCCGCACCGTCACGAAACCGAATCGCTCGACCCGCACGTCATCGTCCTGTTCGGCGCGACGGGGGACCTGGCGAAACGCAAGTTGCTCCCCGGGCTGGCCTATCTGGACCAGTCCGAGCTTGCACCGGACATCCAAATCGTCGCGACGTCGTTGGAAGACATCAGCGACGACGAATTCCGGGAGATCGCGAAAGAGGCGATCGATTCGTTCGGTAGCCACAAGCTCTCGGACGAACAATGGGCCAACTTCGCGAAGATCATCACCTACATTCCGCAGGGCCGCGGGCCGGAGGCGCTGGCGGAGGCCGTCGCCGAAGCCGAAGCCAACCTGGGCCCCAAGGTCAGGCGATTGCACTACCTGTCGGTGCCGCCGAAGGCCGCGCGAGAAGTCATTTCCATGTTGCGTGAGGCGAAACTCGTCGACCGCTCGCGTGTAGTGATGGAGAAACCGTTCGGAACCGATTTGGCGAGCGCGGTCGCGCTGAACGACTTCGTGCACGAAACGTTCGAGGAATCCCAGATCTTTCGGATCGATCACTTCCTGGGCAAGGAGGCGGCCCAGAACATCCTGGCGTTCCGCTTCGCCAATGGTCTGTTCGAGCCGATCTGGAACCGCAACTTCATCGACCATATTCAGATCGACATCCCCGAAGCCCTCGGCCTGGATCAGCGGGCTAACTTCTACGAGGAGACTGGCGCCTACAAGGACATGGTGGTGACCCACCTGTTCCAGGTGATGGCGTTTGTGGTGATGGAGCCGCCGACGGCGCTGGAACCCTTTGCCATCAGCGAAGAAAAGAACAAGGTGTTCCGGTCGATGCTGCCGGTCAAGCCTTCCAACGTCGTACGCGGCCAATACGGCGGATACCGCGACGAAAAAGGCGTGGCCAAGGATTCCGACACCGAGACGTTCATCGCGCTCAAGGTCGGCATCGACAATTGGCGCTGGGCCGGCGTGCCCATCTATCTGCGCACCGGCAAGAAGATGGCCGAGGGTATCCGGATCATCTCGATCGCGTTCAAGGAGGCGCCGCGAACGATGTTCCCGCCAGGCTCGGGGGTGGGGACTCAAGGTCCCGACCACCTCACGTTCGACCTGGCCGACAACTCCAAGGTGTCGTTGTCGTTCTACGGCAAGCGGCCGGGCCCCGGCATGAAGCTGGACAAGCTGTCCATGCAGTTCTCCTCCCAGGAGATCGACACCGTCGTCGATGTGCTGGAGGCGTACGAACGGCTCATCCTGGACGCGATGCGCGGTGACCACACACTTTTCAATACCGCCGAGGGCATCGAATCGCTGTGGGAGCGTTCGCAGGAGCTGCTCGACGACCCACCGCCGGCCAAGATGTACCAGCCGGGCACGTGGGGCCCCAACGCGATTCACCAGTTGATCGCGCCGAACGCGTGGCGGCTGCCGTTCGAACGGGAATGGCGCGACGCCAAGCCCGACCGCTAGGAGCGCATTCAGCCCAGCTCGGCGCTGATGTAGGTGATGGCGTGCCGGAACCGCTTGATGATCTCGTTGTCCGGCATGACGAAGCCGTGGTCGGCGTATAGCTGCTCGGTGGGGTAGGGGGTGACCACCCAGCCGGTGGCCGCCAGGCGTTCCCCGGCGGGGTGGCGCTCCCCGTGCCACACCAGGTCGGCGACGTCGATGTCCAGTCCGTGCTTGCGCCACGCGGCGCGCATCGCCCGGGCTCGCTCGTCGGTGAACACGGCCATGTCCCTGATGTTCTCGGTGGCCAGCCGGCTACCGGGCGCGCTCAGCGCGGTGATGTTGTCCAACAGCCGGTCCTGCGCCTGCGGCGGCAGGTAGGGAAGCAGGCCTTCGGCGATCCAGGCGGTGCGCACCGACGTGTCAAAGCCTTTGTCGCGCAGCGCCGTTGGCCAATCGTCGCGCAGGTCGACAGCCACGGTCCGCCGTTCGGCGGTCGGTTCGGCGCCGAGGCGGGCCAGCGTGTCGCTCTTGAAGGCGATGACCTCGGGCTGGTCGACCTCGTAAACCACCGTGCCCGGCGACCAAGCCAACCGGTATGCCCGGGCGTCGAGTCCGGCGGCCAAGATGACGGTCTGACGTATGCCGGCTCCGCTCGCGGAGGTGAGGAAGTCGTCGAAAAACCGGGTGCGCACGGCTATTTGCTCGCGACGCTGCTGCAGGGTGAAGGGCATATCGTCGTCGTCGAGCGGGATTTCGCCGTCCAGCATGCGGACGAAGAAGGGGTGCCCGACCGCGCGTACCAAGGGCTCGGCGAACCGGTCATCGAGCAGCGGATCCGGCCCGCGGGAGGCCAGCGCGCGGGACGCGGCGACCATCGTCGCGGTCGCCCCGACGCTGGAGGCCAAGTCCCAGCTGTCGCCTTCGGTGCGTGCCGAACCAAGTGATGACACTCGCCGCTCCCTCCTGTATCCCCGCGGATCGCCTGCGCGATCACACCGCCAAGACCGAAGGGTACTTTCTGCCTATGCCGCGCTCACCACGCACCCGTTGAGCCCGACGACAGGAAGCGAATCACTCGATGGCACCGACCCTGCGCCCGCGCCGCTCCGCGTTGTACCTGCCCGGCAACAAGCCGCGGGCCTTGGAGAAGGGGAAATCGCTGCCCGCGGACGTGGTCATCTTCGACCTCGAAGATGCCGTGGGGCCCGACGCCAAAGCCGATTCGCGGGCGACGGTGTGCGAAGCGGCCTCGTCGGGCGGCTACGCGCCCCGCGAGGTCGTGGTGCGCATCAACGGCTTGGACACCGAGTGGCACGACGAGGACCTGGCGGCGGTGGCCGGTACGAGCGCACACGGCGTGCTGGTGCCCAAAGTCGAGTCGGGCGAGCAGGTCCGGGCGCTGGCCGCGACCTTGGGCAGGCTGGGCGCTCCGGATTCGTTGCAGCTGTGGGTGATGATCGAGACGCCGCGATCCTTCCTGCGGGCCGAAGAGATCGCCTCGGCCAGTGACCGATTGGCCGCGCTGGTGATCGGCACCAACGACCTGGTGAACGACCTGCATGCCCTGCACGTGCCCGGTCGCGCGCCCGTCGTCCCCGCGTTGTCCTTAGCGGTGCTGGGGGCCAGGGCGGCAGGGAAGGTGATCCTGGACGGGGTGTTCAACGACATCACCGATGAGGCCGGCTTTCGGGCCGAGGCGCGGCAGGGCCGCGAAATGGGTTTCGACGGCAAGAGTTTGATCCATCCGTCCCAGATCGGGCCCGCCAACGACCTTTTCGGTCCATCGGAGCGGGAACTCGCCGACGCCCGCAAGGTGGTGACGGCCTACCGGGAGGCGCGGGCGGCGGGGACGAGTGTCATCACGGTGGACGGTCGCATGATCGAGAGCCTGCACGTCCGCAACGCCGAACGGATCCTCGCCCTCGCCGAGATCATCGAGGAAGTGGCATCCGCGTCGTAGCCGTCCTGGCTTATTGCTTGTCGACCTTGCCCGCGATCTGACCGGCGAGCTTGACGGCCAAGTCGGCGGGATCCTTGCGGATCGCGCTGACATCGATCGCGACGTTGTTGCGGACCGTCAGCGCCCGCTGAGCGGTCATGGTGAGCAGGACGTTGCCGTTGTCGCGGATTGTCATCGTCAGCGTGGTGCTCAACGTGCCGTTGTCGTTGGAGACCGGTCCCACCTGCCAGCCCGTCTCCGGGGTGTCCTGCCCGGCCGGAGTCGTGAACTGCCGGTTGGCGCAGGCCGGCCAGCGCTGCGCCGAGGTCGCGTAGAAGGCGTTGGCTTCCTTGGGGGTCGGGAACAGCACCAGCACCTGTTCCACCTCGGGGTCCGGCTCGTTGGAATTCGGGGGAAGTGACGCAGTTTCGTCGTCGCCGCTTACCGCGGTGTAGCCGCTACCGGCATACACGGGAGCCTGCCCGGGGCCGATCGCGTAGACGCAGTCGTCGGGGAATTTCCAGCCCGCGGGCCACGGCTGCTTCGCGGCGTCGTCCTTCAGCTTGTCGTTCTTTTCCTTGCTCTTCGATCCGGTGGCGCCCAGGGCGCTGTCGAGGTCCGCGGACGTAAGCAGCAAGCCCGGCAGCGCCGCCTGCGCGACCGGCGGCCTGGTGGACGTCGTGGTCGAGGAGCCGGGAGCACCGCCGTTGCTGCCGCCGCACGCGGCAACCAGGATCCCGATGGCGGCGGCGGACATCGCGGTCGTCAGTTGGCGCATGTGTTGCTCACCCTTCGTGCCGTCGGGCCCCCGCGCGACCGGCGCATCCGCTGCCCGATGCTCAGAGGTGGACGGAAGCATAACCGCTTCGACAGCAAATTGCGTGATTCGTCGCAAAGTCTTCAACGGTTCAGCACTTAGCCGCTGTTCCGGGTTGAGCCCGCGTGGACACTCGGCGATCTGACACCGGAACCGCACCCGCGGGACGACGCCGCGTGACGAAAGCGTTCGCAGATCAAGGGTTTCCTAGGTCAACAAAGGGGCGGTTCATGGCCCGTCCGCTTGTCGCACGACGTGTCGATGAGGTGAAGAAGACCCCACAAACCGCTTCGATCCGATACGCGGGCCGGTAGGGTGCTTGCAGCAAACACATCTTCGGGGGACGGAGGAGTGTCCGATGCGGCGAGCCCGAATGAGATGCGCAGGACTGGTCGCGATCGCGATCATCGCAGCGGGATGCTCGAACGACTCGTCGCCGACGGCCTCCTCGACCAGTCAATCGGCGACCCCGAGCTCGCAGGCGCCGTCACCGTCACCGACTTTGCCGGCGCCGTCTTCCGCGCAGCCTCAGTCGTTCGACCAATCCACCTGCCTCGACATCTCCTTCGCCAAGGACAACCTGATGGTGGCCAACAACCCGGAGAAGGCGCGCAAGTACGCCGACACACTGGAGAAGTACGGCCCACCCGACAGCGTGAAGGCCGCCATCGAGCACTTCGTCACCACCGGCGGCGCACAGCCCAACGATGCCGATCTGAACAGCAACAGGGACTTGATCACCAACTGGATCAAGCAGGCCTGCCCCAACGTGAACCCTTGACGCCGGCCGCGTCTGTCCAGCGCGTGGTCGGCTAAGCCCCGCGTCTTCGCGTGGCCGAATCCGATTGCGCCAACGGGCGCGTGGATCCGAAGTGCTCTACCGTGATGGCAGCGGAGGACGGCCGCGCCTCTTACGGCGCGGGTCCCGCGGCCCGGGCCAGTCGATCAACGGCGGCCACGCGGTAGGTTGATTCGGTCCCCGGGTGATTCGAGAGGAGATACCGTGCGCCAAACCACGGCCATGGCCGAGGCCGACCGCACGTGGATGGTCGACACGCTGCTCGCGCTGCTGCAGACGCCAAGTCCGGCGGGCCGGACGGACGCGGTGATGCAGCTCATCGGTGACATCTTCGATGGCTTCGGCGTCCCGTTTTCGCTGACGCGACGCGGGGCGCTGACCGCCGAGCTGCCGGGGGAGTCGGCGACGACGGACCGCGCGCTGGTGGTTCACGCCGACACGATCGGGTGCATGGTCCGTCGGCTCAAGGACAACGGGCGTCTCGAGGTGATACCGGTCGGCACCTTTTCGGCCCGGTTCGCCGCGGGCGCCCGGGTGCGAATCTTTTCCGACGATCCCGACGAGTTCATCACCGGGACCGTCCTGCCGCTCAAGGCCAGCGGGCACGCTTTCGGTGACGAGATCGACCTGCAGCCCACCGACTGGGAACACGTCGAGGTCCGCGTCGACCGCCAGGTGCACTCGCGAGAGGACCTGGTCCGTCTCGGGCTGCAGATCGGCGACTTCGTCGCGCTGATCGCCAGCCCGGAACTGACCGCCGACGGCTACATCGTGTCCCGTCACCTCGACGGCAAGGCGGGCGTGGCGATCGCGCTGGCGCTGGCGAAGAATTTCGCCGAGAACAAAGTGGTGCTGCCGCACCGCACGATGGTCATGATCACCATCACCGAGGAGGTCGGCCACGGGGCGAGCCACGGCCTGCCCGCCGACGTCGCCGAATTGGTCTCGGTGGACAACGCGGTGTGCGCGCCGGGCCAACACTCCATCGAGGACGGCGTCACGATACCGATGGCCGACCTGCACGGTCCGTTCGACTATCACCTGACGCGCAAACTGTGCCGGCTCGCCGAAGAGCAGGACATCCGTTGCGCGCGAGACGTATTCCGGTTCTATCGCTCCGACGCCGCCGCGGCGATCGAGGCGGGTGCGGGCACCCGCGCGGCACTCGTCGGGTTCGGGCTCGACGGAAGCCATGGCTGGGAGCGCACTCATCTGGATTCGTTGCAGGCGGTGTACTGCCTGCTGCACTCCTGGCTGCAGACGCCACTGACGTTCGCCAAGTGGGACGCCAAGCCGTCGGGCAAGCTGCGCGACTTCCCGTCTTCCAAGCAGCCCGCCCCCAGCGAGCGGTGGGTGCCGTTGGCTCGTGGCGAAC
The DNA here is from genome assembly GCF_001666955.1 of Mycobacterium sp. E735. NCBI lineage: Bacteria > Bacillati > Actinomycetota > Actinomycetes > Mycobacteriales > Mycobacteriaceae > Mycobacterium > Mycobacterium sp. E735. The sequence continues at coordinate 7,078 of NZ_LZIX01000061.1, forward strand.
ACGATTCGCCCGGCGAGGCGTCGCCGGGTTCGCACTGGCCCCCGTCGGAGGGGCCCCAGGCCTGAGGCGCGGCGCCTATCGGCAGCCGCGGGGGATTCGGTCCGCGCGCCAGCAGCGGGACTTCATCGGGACCTCGATCGCTTCGGCGCCGGAGAAGCGCGCGGTCAAGGCGGCGCGGGCATTGGCCAGTCGCGCCGCACGCTCGTCGGCAGACGCGATGATCACCCTGCTGTACGTGCCGACCATCGCGACGACATCGTCGATCGTCATGGTCCGCGCGAAGGTGAACGTCTCGCGGGAAACGTTGTGAAAGATCTGCGGATCGGGGAGCACGACGTTCTCGTGTCGCCGGCGGAAGCGGTCGGGGGATTCCGACTCGGGTGTGTCCTCGCCCGGAAGCAGGTCCAGGTCGCGGACCCAATCGACCTCACGATCTCGGCTGGTCCAAATCAGGCCGAATCGTCCGTGGTCACGCAACACCCGGCCGATCTCTGGAACGGCGCGCCGAGGATCCATCCAGTGCCATGCCGACGAGACGAACACCGCATCGACGGCCGCATCGGGGAGCGGGATCGATTCACCGGTGCCTTCGACGGCACGCACCTCGGGCGAGCGCCCGGTGAGCACCGCGCGCATGCGCGCGTCGGGCTCCACTGCGATGACCTCCGCCGCCCTGCTCAGCAACGCCCGGGTGAACAGACCGGTACCCGCACCCAGGTCGACTGCCACATCGCAGCGGGGCGGCACCAGCCAGTGCACCGCTTCTTCCGGAGGTCGGGGACGAAAGCCGTCGTAGTCCTCGGCGATCGAGCCGAAGGACATCGCGCGTTCCTGGCGATCGGTCATATCCGCCAAGGTAAGCCCGCTCGCTGGGCAACAGATGAGAAAGAGTTGTGTCTCACCACAGCGCGCTGTGATTGACTAGCGCGTCGGCCACCAACCCGATTCCGAAGACCAGGAACAACAGCCGCACCGACATCGGGCCGTAACGGGTCAGTACGCGCACCAGCCGACGCTGAATACGCTTGGCCCGCATGGTTTTTCTCATCGACAGCGCAAGGATCAGCAACGGCGGCGAGAGCGCGATCGCCCAGTAGACGATGATGGCCAATGGCCAGAGCGGCGGTCGCGGGTGCAAAGCCGCGAGCATGGCCAAGCCGGTGAGATACGGAATGGCGGTTGGCGCTTGTCCACTACCGACCGCCAGCCCGAGGAATCCGAGCAGCCAGGGACGCTCCCGCATCGCCGCCAGCGCCCAACCCGGCGCCGACGATTGTGCGGTCAGCGGGAAATATGCCAGGCCGGTGAGCAGCAGGCCGAGCGCCAGTTCGCCGCCGAACCGGATGGCCGGTGTCAGGTGGAAGCCGACGACATGGGTCAAGAAGCTGAGACCCAGAACCGTGCACAGCCCGAACGTGGTGGTCACGACGAACACGCCCGCGATAAAGCTCAGGGCGCCCGGAACCGGCGACCGGCGGCGCAACCGGCTGTCGAAGACGACCGCCGAGACCACGCCCACGTTGAGGACGTTCAACGAGTCGAGAAGCGCCAGACCGGCAAGCGCCACCACGAGAGCACCCACGCGCTTGGACCCCGCCTACCGGGTGCGCTTGCCGGGCGCGGACATCGAGGCGGCGGTCATGCTGCAAGAGAATACGAGTCGCTGGGCGGCGTGTCCGTCCGAGGCGGTCCGGGGCGCTCGCGTTTGTGCATCACCGGCGCGGCTCGTATCGATCTCGATCCGGTCACACGGCACGGGGCACCGCGGCTTTGGTCGGCGCGCGTTTGACAATGCGGGGCATGAGGCAGACGTGGGTGCCCGGCAATGGCGCGTGAAATATCCCGCCAGACGTTCCTGCGGGGAGCCGCCGGAGCCTTGGCCGCCGGCGCGGTTTTCGGCTCTGCCCGGGCCACCGCCGCGCCGAATCCCACCGGCTGGGAGGGCCTGTCGACCGCTATCGGCGGGCAGGTGCTACTACCGGACAACGGCGCGTTCGGTTCGGCGAAGCAGGTGTTCAACACCAACTACAACGGCTCGACGCCCGCCGCGATCGTCACCCCTACGTCCGCAGCTGACGTGCAGAAGGCCATGGCGTTCGCCGCGGCCCACAACCTGAAGGTCGCCCCGCGCAGCGGCGGGCATTCGTACATCGGGGCGTCCACGGCGAACGGCGTCATGGTGATCGACCTGCGTCAGCTGCCCGGGGGCGTCAACTACGACGCCGCCACCGGGCAGGTGACGGTGACGCCCGCGACGAGCCTGTACGCGATGCACCAGACGCTGGCCGGCGCCGGCCGGGGCATCCCGACGGGCACGTGCCCGTCGGTCGGCGCGTCCGGGCACGCCCTGGGTGGGGGATTGGGCGCCAACTCCCGGCACGCGGGGCTGCTTTGCGACCAGCTGGTGTCGGCGTCGGTGGTGCTGCCCGGCGGCCAGGCGGTGACCGCGTCCAACGCCAGCAACCCCGACCTGTTCTGGGCGTTGCGCGGTGGCGGCGGCGGCAACTTCGGCGTCACGACGGCGCTGACGTTCGCGACGTTTCCGACCACCGATCTCGACGTGGTCAACCTCAACTTCCCGGCGGAGGCGCTCGCGCAGGTATTGGTTGGCTGGCAGAACTGGCTTCGCACCGCCGACCGGAACAGCTGGGCGCTGGCGGATGCCACCGTCGACCCGATGGGAACGCATTGCCGCATCATGGCGACGTGCCCGGCCGGTTCGGGCGCCGCCGTCGGCGCGAACATCACCAAAGCCGTTGGCGTCCAACCGACGGGGACCGAGAATCACACGTTCAACTACCTGGACCTGGTGAGGTACCTGGCCGTCGGGAACCTCAACCCGGCACCACTGGGATACGTCGGTGGATCCGACGTGCTGCCCGTCGTCGATGCGGCCACCGCCCAGGGCATCGCCCAGGCGGTCAACGCCTTTCCCCGAGGGGCAGGCCGAATGTTGGCGATCATGCACGCGCTGGACGGCGCCCTCGCCGATGTGGCACCGGGCGCGACGGCCTTCCCGTGGCGCCGGCAGTACGCGCTGGTGCAGTGGTACGTCGAGACCGGCGACGCGACGGCGGCGACGAATTGGCTCAACACCGCGCACCAGGCCGTGCAACCGCACTCGGTCGGGGGATACGTCAACTACATCGAGGCGAACCAACCAGCCTCACGCTATTTCAGCTCGAACCTGTCCCGGCTGGCCGCCGTGCGCCAAAAGTACGATCCCGGCCGAATCATGTTCTCGGGGCTCAACTTCTAGTGAATGGCGTACGCGTCTGACGCCGGGACATAATCCCGAGCATGACCGACACGGTAAATGTGACGCTGGATCGCGACAGCGTGGCGATGGGCGACGACGTCGAGTCCCATCGGGTCTTCTGGGTCATGCCCGAGTCGGCCACCGTCGACGACCTGCTGGTTGAGATCACCCGCTATGTACCGGGAATCGCCGGCCCGGCCGGGTGGATCGTCGAGGTCGACACCGAGGACCAGGGGCGTCGACGCGAGCTCGGCGCGATCTACACCCGCGATGACCTCAAACAAGAACCCCACATCTGCAGATTCGCGTCAGGCAAGACGACGTTGGGCGAGCTGGCCCGCTGGGCGCGAATCCCGGACCTCGACGTCTACGTCCGCTACCTGACCTGGGATATGGCGCGCCCCCTGGCACTCAGCGAACTGACGGCCGGCCCCACCTACACCGGCGCCCAGCCGACGAAGCTGCAGTCCGAAGCCGCGGCACAGGCCAATACCGATTGGACCCTGGTGCATGAGCTGAATCGACGCGCCGCCGCGATCGCTACCGCGCGCCGGGACTGGATTCGCACGATTATCCTCTCGCGGCACACGCCGCCGCCCGGGACCGAGGCGTTCATCGCCCGGAACTTCTACTACCTGGCCGATCGGCACTGCCCCGCCAGCATGGATGTGGCCGCGCAACTGTTGACGACCGACGAAGCGCGATACGAGAACCTCGAGCTATCAACCGATTTCGACACCCGCCCGGCGGTGGTGACCCTGGCGATGGTTCTTTCCGCGTTCGAGTGGAACGCCGTCCGCGGCAACTGGCGAGCCGGGGAACGCCCATACCTCAAGCCGTATTTCGAGTACCTCGAAGGCTGCGGATACCGGCTCGAACCCATCGAGCAGGTCATGGCGGGCTGCATCACCGCCGAGCAATTGAAGTTCTCGGCGAGCGACACCGCCAGGCTGGAGCGCATTCGCCGGCTGAGGGATCTCCAATACCAGCTGCGCATGAACCGCTACTACAACAAATCGCTCACTGACGACCAGTACCGCGCGGCTATCGGTTCGGTCCACGCCGAATTGACCGAGCTGGGTGAGCTGCCGGGCCCCATCTAGGCGCCTCGCGCGATCGCGGCAGCGCCGGCGCTAGTCGCCGGCGAGTTCGTCGAGCAGTGCGTGATTCAACCCGAAGGCCACTCTGACCTCGGCGACGATGCGATCGACGTCGCGCGCGCTCGGGCGGAGCGCGTCAAGGCGGGCACGATAGGAGTCTTTGTACGGCTTGGGCCGCATGGGGAATTCGTAGAACGCGACCCCGACGCCGCGAAGATCAAATGCGCGATCGAGGGCGTGGAGGATGATCCGGCCTCCGGAGAGGTCTCCGAGGTAGCGCGTGTAGTGGTGGGCCAGAAGCGAGCCACCCCACGCCAGCGCGGCGATCCGCTCGCTGTATGCGGTCGCGGCGGGGGAGTCGACATCCCGCGTGCCGTCGGTGCGCCAGTGCCGCAGATCGGCGTCGATGGCCGCGACGCGCTCCAATGCCGGGTCGTACACGGCGGCGACCATGGGGTCCTTGCGACAGGCCCGCATGGCATCCTCGAGGGCGGCGTACACCACGCGTAGCCGAAGCAGATATTCGGAATAGCCGCGCGCGGTCACCCGGCCGGCCAGCAGTTCGGAAATGAAAGCGCTCTGCTCGGCGGCGACGTGTTCGGCCGCCGACCCCTCCTTCATCGCGATCGACAATCGGCCGCGGGTTGGACTGTCAATCGGGCGCATGTCCTGCTCAGATTACCTTGGCGATTGCGGGCATGAAGGTGACGGAGGCAACCGCAACGCCTAGGCTCGAGTAATTGACACGGATGAAACGGGTGAGCCTCAAGCAACGGGGTGGCCCCACCGGCGTCGTCGTCGAATCTCGACTCGGCGCGTAGGGAGGGGAAATAAATTGGGTGCTCTAGGTATCGGGCTTTGACATCGGGCCCCGGGCGGCCACCCGTCGGCGAACCGACAGAGCTGATTGCGTGAAGAGCGGCGATTCCCGTGTCCTTCGGGGCACGGTGGAGAGCCCGCCGAGCGACGACCTCCTTCCGGTCGGCACGCCGATTGACCTCGATAACTGCGCGCGCGAGCCGATCCATGTCCCGGGAAGCATCCAGCCGCGCGGTGTCCTCGCGGTGGTGCGCGAGTCCGATTTCGAGGTGCGGCAGGTCAGCGCCAACGTCGGCGACCTGCTCGGTCGACCAGTGGATGCCGTCCTGGGGCGGCACCTGTCGGCACTGATCGGTCCCGAGCAGGCCGCTCGCATCGAGCAGACGGCCAGGACCTACGGCGACTTACGACATCGCAACCCGATCGAGTGCTCGATCGACGTCGGCGGCGAGCCGCGCGCGTTCGACGCCATCGTGCACCACGACTTCGGCGGTGTGCTCCTGGTGGAGCTCGAGATCGCCTACGGCGAGCGGCCGGTGTCGTTTCCGAACACCTACCAGGCGGTGCGGGGTGCGGTGGAGGAGTTGAACCGGGCCGAGACGCTGCCCGAGCTCTACGACACCGCCGCGCGGGCGGTTCGCGACCTGACCGCGTTCGACCGGGTGATGGTGTACCGCTACGACGAGGAGTACAACGGCGAGGTCGTCGCCGAATCCAAGCGGGAGGACCTGAACTCCTTCCTCGGTTTGCACTACCCGTCCACCGACATCCCGGCGCAGGCGCGTGCGCTGTACGAGAAGAATTGGATTCGCCTGATCTCCGACGTCGACTACACGCCGGCGCCGCTGGTGCCGTCCGTCGACCCGGCGAGCGGCATGCCGCTGGACCTCACGTACGCGACGCTGCGCAGCGTCTCGCCCATGCACATCGAATACCTGCAGAACATGGGCGTGCACGCCTCGATGTCGATCTCGTTGCTACGGCAGGGGAGATTGTGGGGCCTCATCGCCTGCCACCACTACGCCGGCGCCCACCTGCCGCCGTTCGGCACCCGAGCGGCGGCGGAGTTCCTCGGCTCCACCCTGTCGCTGCGGCTCGTGGATCGGTTCGAAGACGAGCAGCTGCACAGGCGGCTGGCCGCACAGGCGGTGCTGGGCAAGCTGACCGCCGCCACGCTCAACGACGCCGAGTCCCTGACGGGGGCGCTGCTCGGGGCGCCCGACCTGCTCGATCTCGTGCCCGCCGACGGTGTCGTCGTGGACATTCAGGGCGATCGCCGGGCCCTCGGCTCGGTTCCGCCGCCGGAGGTGGTCGCCGCCGTCATGGGCTGGGCCCGCGGCGCGGACGACGAGGTCGCCGTGACCGATTGCTTGTCGCGCGAGTTGCCCGGGCTCGGCCTCGATCCTCAACTGGCCGCCGGCGCGCTCGCGATCAACCTGCCCGATGGCCAGCACGCCGTCTGGTTTCGGCGCGAGGTGCTGCGCTCGGTGGACTGGGGCGGAGACCCGCACAACAAGGCGATAGCGGTCAGCGAGGGCGCGGCGGTCAGGCTGAGCCCGCGCAAGTCGTTCGAGCGGTGGCGCGAGGTGGTTCGCCGGCGTTGCGAGCCGTGGACGCCGAACGATGCCGAATCCGCCGGAGCATTGCGCCGCCATCTGGTGGAGTCGCTGTACCGCCGCACGCGGGGCGCGCTGCGGGTGGCCGAGACGCTGCAACGCAGCCTGCTGCCCGAGGCGATCCCGACGCTCGAGAGCTGGCACCTGTCCGCCCACTACGAGCCGGCCGCGGGCGACAACGTCGGCGGCGACTGGTACGACGCGTTCGAGCTGCGCGACGGCAGGCTGATCGTGCTGATCGGCGACGTCGCCGGACACGGCATCGCGGCCGCCGGGATCATGGCGGCGCTGCGCAACGCCCTGCGCGCCCAGCTGTTCGCCGGGGCGCAACCGGCCGAGGCCCTCGGACAGCTCAATGAGTTCTGCTTGCACATGCTGCCCGGCGCATTCGCCACCGTCGTCGCCGCCCGGGTCGACCTGTCCTCGGGACACGTGGAGGCCGCGTCGGCCGGCCACTTGATGCCGTTCCTGACCAACAGGGTGCCGGCGGCCGTCGCCGCGCCCATACGGCTGTCACCACCGATCGGCATCAAGGGCGTGACCTACGCGCCGAGCACGTTCACCATCGAGCCCGGGCACGGGCTGGTCTTGTACTCCGACGGACTGGTGGAGCGTCGCGGGGAGGCGATCGACGATGGCCTCGACCGGTTGGCCGCGACCCTGAGCCGCGCCGGCGAGCCACCCGCGTCCCGGATCTGGACGGAGATGGCGTCGGGCCACATCGAAGACGACGTCACCATCGTCGCCCTGCGTCGTCCCTGAGCTTTCTCGCGAAGCCGAACGCAGACGAGCGTCGACATCTACAGTTCGGCAAACACCGACGCGCAAGGAACGAAGTCGTCGTCGAGCGCGTCGATGTGAACGCCATGAACGGCGTCGCCGTCACGTTCTACGTCACGGCGTTCTTCGGAGTCCGCGACGGCGCGATCACGTACTGGCGGGAGTATTGGGACACGACGCACGTCGCTCAGCAGCTCGGCATCGATCCCGCGCTCATGTTCGCACCGCTGAACAGTTGAGCGCCAAGGGGTTTGGTGCGCGAAGCTAGCCCGAGGCGCTCAGGATCTTGATCGCGAAGACGAGCGAGTCACCCGGGCGGATGCCGGCGCTGGGCTGACCGTTGGGGTAGCCATCGGCCGAGGTCATCGCGACGGCGACCGTGGATCCCACCTTTTGTCCCGCGATGGCCTTCTGGAAGCCGGGCACGACGCCGTTGAGCGGGAAATCGATGGCGGCGCCGCGTTGGTAGGAGCTGTCGAATACCGACCCGTCACGCCCATTGACCCCCATGTAGCAGACCGACACCGTGGCCGCGGGTGAGACCACCGGTCCGTCTCCGGCGTGCAGGGTGTGCACCTGGGTCTGGGTCACGCTGAACGGGGGCGTCACGTCCACGCGCGGAGCTGTCGTGTCGGTGGATCCGGTGACCGCGACGCTGCCGGTGGTCCCGGTCAGTGTCCAGTCGGGCGTTCCACCGCTCTGCGGTAGCGCCGTCGGGCATGAACCGGCTGCCAGCGCGGTGTCCGGCGCGGCTATCGCCAAGACGGTCGCCGCGACGCAGGCCGCGACACAGGAATACACCACGGAAGACTTCACGGCCGTCACGCTACCGACCGCCCCTTGCATCGCGCGCAGGCGGCCCACGGGTCGTCAAACGCGCTGTCATTTCAGCGAGCCAGCTTCCGGAGCTTTCGATATTCTTCATCCGTGCTGCTTTGAGCCCCGCAGGTATGGCGGCCCGGCAGAAAGGGAGCGAATCGAATGCCCTCACCTCGCTGGCTGGCCGCACTGAGCATTCCGTTGATGGCCGGCGCTGCCCTCGTCGGCAGCGCCGCCACCGCAACTGCCAATACCCCCCAGGACGACGCCTACCTCGCACAGCTGCACGCCGTCGGCCTGACCTGGCCACCGCAGACGGAGGAGGCGCTGATCGGGGAGGCGCACCTGATCTGTTACGACCTCACCTGGGGCTGGACGCCCCAACAGATCGCCGACGACGTGCACGCCCACCTGAACGCGCGGGGCGTCACCCTGTTAGACGTCGGAACCATGGTCGATGCCGCACATTCGATCTATTGCCCCGGCAATGTGTGCGACGCCCCGTCCCTTTGCACCTGACAACGCTCCCGGGGCACCGCCCGACGCATCCGCGGCCCTAGAAGGTTCTCGTCGAAGTCAGATCCGGGCGGGCCTCATCGCTCAGCGCTGCGCAGGCCGCGCCCTGTCGCGCGGCGCGAAGCGCGTGGAGGCGGCCTTCGGCTAGCCGAATCGACTCGACCCGGGTGAGATGTTCAGCTCCGTAATGGCCGAGAAACAGGTAAGCAAATCCGCAGAAGTACTTTCGCGGTGTGTCTTATCCTGCTTGCGAACCTCGCCCGACAGAGTAAGGGGAATGTTGTCACTGACACGGAGCCGACTGGTGCTGGTCGTGTTGGCAACCGTCGGGCTCGTCGTGTTCGCGGCGACGTTGTTGACCTCGAGCGCCCCGGGCCGGGCGGTACTCGCCCCGGCGGGCTCGGTCGTTGCGGGCATACTCGCCATTGCGTGTGCGGTCATAGCCGCCCACGGTTCTCGAGGCCGCCAGCGCCTGGCCTGGGCCGCCATGTCTACCGGATTGGTCGGTTGGACCGCGGGCGAAGCGGTGTGGTGCTACGTCGCCTTGGGAGGCGCTCTTCCGGTCGCGGACCTCTCGCCGGCCAACCTGGGCTACCTGATTTTGCCGCTGTGCGCGTTGGGCGCCGCGATCACGATTCCCAGCCGGGACGACTCCCGATTCGGGATCGGCCTCCTCCTCGACGGCATCCTCATCACCGCGTCGCTGTTGGTGGTGCTCGTCATTCTGCCGCTGGGGCGGACGGCTCGACTCGCAGTGACGTTCAGCGTCCCGCAAGTGGTGTTGGCCGCCGCCGCCGGCGTGTATTTAGGGCTTGTCGCCACTGCCTTCATCGTGGTGCGCAAGGCCGAGCCGGGCCGCAAGCTTTCCCCGACGCTGATGATGCTGGGATGGGGAATCATCGCCGCCGCCGGGGTGGTCCACGCCTATCAGGATCATGCGGACCGGGCACCGAACGACCTCGTCGTTCTCGGTTGGGCCGTCGGCATGTACTTTTTCTCGCTGTCCGGTCTTACTTCTCGGCCGGGACCGGAGCCCGACTTCGGGTTTTCGCAACCGTCGTCGCGAGCGGCGCTCTGGCTGCCGTACCTGGCCGTGCTGCTGGCCATTGCCGTTGCCGCCGTGCACTTTTGGCCGGCGTACCGGGGTGAGGCGTTCATCTTCTCGGTCTGCGTGGTGCTGTTCGTCACCACCGTGGCCCGCCACATCTTGCTCCTGGACCGAAAGCAACGCCTCCTCGCCGCGGTATCCGACGCCGCTTTGCGGGACCCGCTGACCGGGTTGGCAAATCACCGCCTGTTCAACGATCGCCTGGCGCATGCGCTTCGCCTCCACGTTCAGCACGACGTGCCCGTCAGCGTGATGACGGTGGGCGTCGACGATTTCAAGCTGGTGAATGACACGCTCGGTTACGACGTGGGCGACGAACTGCTACGCGACGTCGGCGAGCGGATCCAGGCCAACATCAGCGACAGCCACACCGTTGCGCGGATGGGGGGCGACGAGTTTGCGGTGTTGGTCGAGGACCGTCCCGACGTGGCCGAGCAGGTTGCCAACGGACTGGCAAGGTCTTTCGAGGAACCCGTCGCCGTCGAGGATCACCGGCTGGACGTACGTCTGAGCATCGGCGTGGCCTCGGCCGGAACACAGGCCCTGACGCCGGGCGATCTTCTCAAACAGGCCGATGCCGCACGGTCGTACGCCCGGCTGCCCAGCTCCACCAACGTGCGGACGTTCAACTCTGAGATGGACGCGCAGCTCGCCGGGTTGCCGCCGCATGCCGGTGCCATCGCGCGATTGCAACTGCTCGGCGAACTGAGACGGGCCATTGAGAACGATTCGCTGACCTTGCTCTACCAGCCGAAATTTTCCATGTCGACCGGTTCGGTGACCGGAGTAGAGGCGCTGGTGCGCTGGCAGCACCCGCGGTTCGGCGTGCTGGGCCCCGACGAGTTCTTACCGCTGGTCCGCGAACACGGGCTGATACATGTGCTTACCGATCTGGTGCTGACGCGGGCCGTCTCCGACGCTGCCGCGTGGTACGCGGCGGGCACAGCGATCCCGGTCGCAATCAACCTGGGGGCGCCGTCTCTAGACAATGATGCGCTGCCGGACCGCATCATGTCCGTGCTCGCGGAGCGCGGGATGCCGCCCAGTTGCCTCACGATCGAGATCACCGAGGATTTGATGGTGGCCGACTTTGCGAGGGCCCGAACGGTGCTCAATCGTCTTCGTGAAAACGGCATCCGGGTGGCGATCGACGACTTCGGCAGCGGCTACGCCACTCTCACCTATCTGCGCGAACTCCCGGCCGACGAGATCAAGCTCGGCCGGGAATTCATAGCGCCGATCGTGCACGACGACCGGGCCGCCACCATTGCACGCTCGGTCATCGAGCTGGCATCCGCGTTCGGCATCGCCACCGTTGCGGAAGGTGTCGAGGACAGCGCCACCGCCCAGCGGCTCAAGGACTACGGATGCGATGCAGTACAAGGAAATTTCTTCTGCAGCCCGCTGCCCGCTTCCGAGATCTCCTGCGTCTCAGCGAATTCCACGCTGGCCGCACAGTAGTCGATCGGCGCCCCGAGTCATCAGCCCACCACCGAGCGCTCCAGCGAGGCCAGCGACTCGGCGAGGTAATCCTCAGCGAAGATCGGAATCTTGCCCACGCGGTCCCGAAAATCCTGCGATGTGCCGCTCCAGTCGTACGTGAGGGTGACGTCCGTTCCATCGCCGTTGGGGACGAGGTCGTAGCGCCAGAACCAGCCGCCGGCCGTATGGTTGCCGGCGTCGTCGAGCACGCCCGGCTTCCAGCCGATCGAGCGCTCCGCATCGAAGACATCGACCAGGTTGTGCGTGACGTAGTCGCCGCCGGCCTGTGGGAGGAACATGTTCATCGCGAACATCTGTCCCGCGGTGGTGATGGGGTCGGTGTCCACCGCATCGCGGACCCAATCGGTGGGCTCGGTGTTCTGGTGGCGGGACGGATCGGCGAGGACGGCGAAGATCTCCGCCGGGGTAGCGGCGATGTTGCGGGTAACGACGTAGCGTTCAGCGTTCATCGTTGTCTGCACCTGTCCGGGGGCCGTAGGCGGCCGCGATGGCGGGCGAGTCGAGCCACCCCGAGTAGGTGGGCCGTGACGGCCAGCCTTCGGGCGAATCGAGCCATTCCTCTTGGCGGCCCCACGGCAGGATGTCGATCAGCCCGAATGTGTGACTCAGTTGCTCGGTGCCTCGCCCGTTGGTATGCCACGTGCGGTAGACGGTCTCGCCGTCGCGGAGGAACACGTTGACCCCGAAGCCGCCGCCGGGCGGCGCGTCCATGTCGGCGGCGAACGGGCTCTCTGAGGACGAATACCAGTCCATGCGGTTGCCGACCCTGTGCTTGTAGGCGAGAGCTTCTGCGATCGGGCCGTTCGTCACGATGACGAACCGGGCGTCATAGTTGTCCAGGAACTCCAGGCGGGTGAATTGCGACGTAAAGCCCGTGCACCCGCTGCACTGCCACTCCGCGCCGTCGGACCACATGTGGTGGTAGACGATCAACTGCGAGCGGCCGTCGAACACGTCCGCCAGGCGAATCGGCTCGTCGGCGCCCATCAGGGTGTAGTCGGGCAACTCGACCATCGGCAGACGGCGGCGCTGGGCGGCGATCGCATCCAATTCGCGGGTGGCCGCCTTCTCGCGTTCGCGCAGTTCGTCGAGCGCCGCGCGCCAGGTTTGTCGATCGACCACGGGCGGCAGGGTCGTGTGTACGGACATGGGATCCACCTTTGCTCGAAATTCGTCGGTCCGAAAGGTCTGACCCGTGGAGCGTGCAGAATTCATCGCTGCACGCCGCCGACCTCCACCCACCGGCTCCCTCGGCCGGCCTGCCGACCCCGCGCAACCGAGCCCGGCAGTTATCCGGGTCGCCCCGCACTTCGGGCCAAATCAGCTGTCGCCGAACGTAATTGGTCGGCGGAATGCAGCCGTTCCGGAAACCCGACGCGGGTGTAGGCCACCCCGCGCGGAGTGTGTACGCGCAGGTCCAGCCCGTACCGGTCGATGCCGGTGCACACCGCGGTATCGGCGTCCGGATAGCCGCCGAACGCGCGCGCCATCGCCGTCAGGGCGTCGCTGTGGTCGGCGTTGAGGTGCGCCAGGGCCCTCGGCGCGGCCGGCGCGACCGGATCCGGCGCGGCGGCCGCGTACTCGTCGCCGGTTGCCGAGTCCATCCGGCCGTAGCCACCCACCCAGCGCACCCTGCGCACGCTCAGCACCCAGAGGGTGAAGTCGGTGAAGTCGACGTAATGGCGGGCTTCGGGCACCGCGTTCAGGTAGGCGGTCCGAGCCGCGCCTTGGTCGTCGGCAAATGGGGGAGCGACCCTGCCCGCCAAGGTGATGCGGCCGCCCGCCAGCGGGTCAGGTTCGGCGGCGGGCGCGACGATGGACAGGCTCGCCCGCGGGTCGGCGGCCAGGTTGCGACCATGTTCGGCGAGGTTTGACACGCACAGCACCGGAGCCCCGCCCAGCAATCCATAGGCCACCAGCGACGCCCAGGGGTCGCCGTCGGGGGTTAACGAGGCCAGCGCGGCGGCGTTGGTGGCGGCCGCGATGGTGCGGGCCTGCTCCGCCGCCGATGGCCGCGTGGGGTTGGTCGGCGGCCGAAGCGGCGGGGGCGCGGAGGGCGCGCCGTCGGGGTCGCCATGGTCGCGAAGTGCCACGACCGCGAGGCTACTAGCCGGCGCGTGGGCGCCTCAGTCGATCGGCCGCCAGCCGCCGAGGACAGCCTCGCGGTACCAGCCCGATCGGTTGCGAACCTGGACCCCGAGACGGTTTTGGGCGTTGACTCGGCTGTCGATGATGTGGCCGTCGTCGACGTAGATGACGACGTGCGAGGCGCGGCTCGCATCTCCGTTGGGGTGCAGATAGATCAGATCTCCGGGCCGGAACGGACCTTCCTGCGGGACGCGGCGGCCCATCGGACCAGCGGTGCCGTCGGCCTGCTCGTGGACATCGCCGCCGAACTTGATGCCGAGACCGTAGTTGTAGACCCAGGCGGTGAAATTCGAGCAGTCCAGACCGCGGCCGGGATCCCAGGCGGTCAACCCCTGCGGGGCGTCGGGGTCCGGATTCTCTCCGAGCGCGCCGGCATAGGTCGATGTTGGTGGCTGCCAGCCGGGGATGTGATGGTGGCGGTATTGCAGGCCCAGCGGGTTGCCGGGGGAGTAGACGTAGCGCAGGGCGACGGCAAGGACGCGTTCCCGTCTCCAGGTGCTTGCATCACAACGCGCGTCTTGCGGGATATCCGGCGGCGGCAGGGCGACGGACCGCGGGCCCCATCCTCGGTTGAGGTAATGCCCGTCGGCGTCCGTGCGATACCAGTCGCCGGGAGGATCTTGCGTTTGCGGCAACCCGTCGCGGCTCGCGAAATCCGCTGTCAGGGAAGCCTTGTCGCATGCGAACGGGTAGGCGAACTCGTCGTTGTCCGCGTGAGATCGCCCGCCCGCCAGAGAAATAGCGATCACCGCAGCCGCTGTGCAGAGCATGGTCAACAGCGCCCGGGAACACTTCACGGAGTCACGCTACAACAGCGCCACACGACGCATTTTCCATTCCGGCATCGCATTACACCGCATCGCCGACGTGCGCGATCGGCTGCGGGCCCAACGACGGGTATTGACCTTTGTCCCCGGCTTCGTTCGATAATGCACATATCACGAGAGGAGGCCCGCGATGAGGACGGTCATTCGGCATCTTGTGGTCATCGCCATGATGGCATTCGCGTCGATGGCAGCCGTGACGATCGCGACGCCGGCCGTGAGTTCGGCCGACTGCGGCGCCGGCGAATGGTGGGACCCGACGGGCAAGGTTTGTCGACCCCTCGGGGTCGGGCCACAACCGTTGGCATGCGACCCGGGCCAATGGTGGGACCCGACGGCGAATGTGTGCCGGCCCCTCGGGGTCGGGCCACAACCGCTCGCTTGCGACAACGGTTGGTGGTGGGATCCCGGCGCCAACGAATGCCGCCCACCGGTGGTACCGCCGGCCGGCTAACGCGGCCTTCGCGCCTGTGCAACGGCGGCCGGTAGCTTTCGCCGCATGAACGACTCCGTTGTGGTGAGGGTCAAGCCCGGCAGCCGTAAGGGACCCCTCGTCGAGGTGGGTCCCAACGGTGAGCTGACGATCTACGTCCGCGAGCCGGCCGTCGACGGGAAGGCCAACGACGCCGTCACTCGGCTGTTGGCGGCCCATCTCCAATTGCCCAGGAGCCGGGTCGAATTGATCTCCGGAGCGGCGTCACGGCTCAAACGCTTCCGCGTAAATCCTTGAGGCGCGTAGGCGCGCGTCACATATCGCTGTCCTATCCCGTCTAGCGACCAGAGAGTACGACGGATGTCGGGAGGACGACACGATGAATCGCTTGAGTACGCCTGCGCAGGTCTATCTGATCGCGGTGACAGCGGCCGTGGGGGCGGTCACGGCCGGAATCGGGATCTGGTGCCTCGTCGATCCGGCTTCCTTCGCCGATTCCGTTGGTTTCGCTACGCACCGGCACTTCTTGCATGACGTGGGTGCGTTCCAGCTGGGCCTGGGCGTCACGCTGCTACTCGCACTGATCTGGGCGGACGCGCTGGCGACGGCGCTCGCCGCATTTCTGGTGGCGAACACCGTGCACACGGTCAACCACATCGTCGACCTCGACGTCGGTGGTTCCACCACGCAAGCGTGGGTGCTCGGTGGGACGTCGGCCGCCCTGCTCGTGGCGTTTGTGCTGCGGTTGCGCCAGCTCGGCCACGTGCTGGGCTCCGTGAGCACGGCGACCAGTCCGATGCTGGCGCCGTTTGTGCGTCAAAAGACCATCAGCCTCACCACCTTTCGCAAGGACGGCAGGCCCGGCTCCAGCCCGGTCAGCATCGTGGTGGACGGGGACCGCGCCTACTTTCGCAGTTTCGAACGGGCGGTCAAAGTGCGCCGCATTCGCCGTAACCCAAATGTCGAATTCGGCCCGGCGACCGCGTCGGGCAAGCCGACGGGATCCGCGCTGGCCGGCCGCGCGCGTCTGCTGGAGGGGGCCGAATACCAGCATGCGGCGCGTCTGCTCCGGCGGAAATATCCACTCCTGCATGGCGTGCTGGTGCCTTCGGCGCACCGGCTGATGCGGTCCAAGTTCGGCCGAACGATCCATGCGGAGTTGACTCCGATATCCGATTCCGTTGCCGGTCAATAAGTTCGGTTGTCACCGCGAGCACGGTGTCGGCGGGAGGTCCCGAGCGTTGCCCCGGCGTTCCGGGAGACCGTTCGGGGCCCGGCGTGCCGGTCAGGCGGCGATACCGTCCAGTTCGGCGATGTCCTCGGCGGTGAGGCGCAATCCCGCGCCAACGACGTTCTCACGCAAGTGCGCCCTTGAGGAGGTGCCGGGGATGAGCAGGATGTTCGGAGAGCGCTGCAACAACCAGGCCAGCGCTACCGATATCGGCGGGGCCCCAACCGGGCCGCGACCCTGGCAAGCGCCTCGGACTGGAGGGGCGTGAACCCGCCGAGCGGAAAGAAGGGGACATAGGCGATGCCGTCGGCTGCGAGGCGGTCGATCAGGTTGTCGTCGTCACGGTGGGCGAGGTTGTACATGTTCTGCACACTTACGATCGGGGCCATCGCGCGCGCCTCGGCGACTTGGTCATCGGTGACGTTGCTGAGGCCGAGGTGACGGATTACGCCCTGCCGCTGCAGGTCGACCAGCGTCTCGAAAGCTGCGGCGATCGGCTCGGGTCGAACGCCTTGGGCATCGCCCATGCGCAGGTTCACCAGGTCGAGGACGTCGACCCCGAGCGCGTCGATGTTTTCGTGGACCTGCCGGCGCAAATCCTCCGGCCGCCTTGCCGTCGGCCAGCCGCCCTCCGCGTCACGGCGTGCTCCAACTTTCGTCGCGATGAACAACGAGCGCGGGTAGGGATGCAGCGCCTTCGCGGATGAGTGTGTTGGTAATCCGCGGTCCATAGGCGTCGCTGGTGTCGACGTGGGTGATGCCGAACTCGACGGCTTCGCGCAGCACAGCGATGGCTTCGTCCCGGTCGGCCGGCGGCCCCATGACCCACGGCCCGGCCAATTGCATTGCGCCGTAGCCGAAGCGGGTGACGGTCGCGTCGCCCAACGTCCAGGTGCCTCCGGGCAACGGGGTTGCGGGTGCATTCATTCGCAATCCTTTCGTGGCGGGTGGCGGCTCAACCGCGGTATCGCGTGGCCAGCTCTGGACTTTGTGCGGCGAAAGCCGCGAGGTCTGCTTGAAAAACGGCATCGAGCAGGTTGGTGTCCTCTACGCCTGGGGCGCAGACGGTCTCGCCGAACTGCAGCCCCCGCAAACTCGCGGTGACGACGTCGTCGGCGCTCATCCGGGGCAGCGCGCTGACGTCCATGTCCTGGCGCTCGTGAAACTCGGTTGCCACCACGCCAGGGCACACCACCTGCACCACGACGCCGGTCCCTTCGAGCTCAGCGGCGAGGGTTTGGGACATCGCGACGAGGTGGGCCAGCGTCCCCGCATAGACGGCGCGGCGGGGCATCTGGGAATGCGGCGCGGGACCGCTGAAGGCGATCATCCCCGCCATGTTGACGATCGCGCCTGTACCGCGCTGCTGCATCCCACTGATTGCGGCGCGGGTGAGCATCGTGGGGGCGAGGACCTTGACGTTCACCAGTTCCCTGGCCTTGCTCGCGGGCAGTTGGGCCAGCGGCATGTAGTGGGCGACCCCGGCGTTGTTCACCAGCAGGGTCAGGGGTTCGGTGGTGCAGATCTCGGCCACCCGGTCGACGTCATCGCTATTGGAAAGATCGGCGACGACGGTTCGGACCTTGACCTCCGGGTGAGCATCGACGAACGCCGCCAAGCGCCGCTCGCGCCTGCCCATGATCACCAGGTCGTACCCGTCAGCGGCCAGGCGTTCGGCATATGCCCTGCCGATGCCCGAGGTGGCCCCCGTGATGAGTGCGAGCTTGGTCATGTCACTGCCTCCTTGCGGGCGGCTGTTGCGCACAACGCCACGCCCTCCGATCGCCGGCTCGCGCCGAGAAACGCTGCGATGCAACGTCATACGGGCGAAGCCTCTTAAAATGCTTCAAGTTCTAAGCAGTTACCCTCGGGCATAACTCGCTTCGACATCGAAGCATGCCCGGTTTTGGCGTGATCCCCACCACAGGCGCCAGAGTCCCGTCGGCTCGTCCTCGAGGACACGCGGCGTCCGCCGCTTGACTCAGCGTGACGGTTTCCCGCCGCCGGTGAATCGCCCGACGAGCAGTTCGAGCCGTTCCGCGTCCTGCCCGGGACGCAGTCGTCCGGTACGGGAGAGAGTGACTAGCCCGTGCAGGGCAGCCCACAACACTTCGGTGAGCGCGTCAGCCTGCTGCTCATCGGCGACCAGGCGTACCGCTTGCCGCAGTTCGGCAAAGCCTGCCGTGAGCTCCGGGGGAGTTTCTTCGTCGGCGAAGCGCAAGGTGGTCGCGCGGGTGAACATGGCGTCGTATACCGCCGGATTGTCCCGGGCGAAGTCAAGGTATGCCTGCGCAACTCGGGTAAGGACATCGCCGGCCGCTCCCGCTCCCGAACGGGCGTCGCGGATCGCGTCGGCGAGCTCGCCAAACCCGTCGACGGCCACGGCGTCGGCGATTTGTTCCATGCCGGCGAAGTGCTTGTACAGCACCGGCTGGCTGTATTCGATTTCGGTCGAGAGCCGACGAGTGGTGACGGCATCCCAGCCTTCGGCCTCGGCCAACCTGCGGGCCGTCGTCACGATCAAACTCCGCCTTGCGGCCCGCTCCCGCTCACGCCGATCCTCGATAGCCATACCCGATGGTAGCACGACTAGGAAAACTAGCGACGCTATTGACACGCTTTCGTCCGAGGGTTAGCGTCGCTAGCAGTGCGAGTAGAGGGAGTCAAGACATGTTCCAGCTCAGGATCTACACGCTGCGATCACCAGGCGCGCTGCAGCGGTATGCAACGGTGCACTGGGCACGCCACGTGCCCACCTTCGAGAGATTCGGGATCGCCACCCACGGCGTGTGGACCGAGCGAAGCGGTGGCGCCAACCGACTCGTCGCGTTGATCCAATACCCAGCGGGTGCCGACCCCGAGGACCTCACTCGACGCGTCATGGCCAGCCCGGACTTCGCCGCCGACATGGCCGGCTTCGACGTCGGCGACATCGTCGATGTCGAGACGAAATTGCTTGAAGCAATGCCATTTTCACCAATCCGCTAGAAGGGGTATTCGACATGACCGTTACCATCATCGGCTATTCGCTCGCCGGACTGCTCGCCGCGGGCATCATCTTCATCGGGGCGCGTTTCCTGCTCGGACCGCGCGTCGCCGCCGCCGGCTATGGGGTACTGCCCGATCTCGACCAGCCGGGCGCGGGCGCCTACCTGAGCGTCAAGGGCGTGCGCGACATCGCGACAGGACTGTTCGTCATCATCCTGATGGTCGCGGGCACGCCCCACCTGGTTGGCTGGGTTATGTTGGCCGCCACCATCATTCCATTGGCCGACGCGGCAATCGTGTTGCGCAACGGCGGCTCCAAGTCGATCGCCTGGGGCGTCCACGGCGGCACCGCCGCCGTCATGCTCGTCACCACCGCGCTGCTGCTGGTGTCCCGATGAGAGCCGATCTTTTCTCACCGCCGGGAAGCGCCGGATACCGGGCCGCGACCAACCCGCACAACGCAACGGTGCTGCAGCGCCCCGCGGCCGTGGCTCACCCGCGCAGCACCGAAGAGGTCGCCCAGGCCGTACAGTGGGCCGCCCAGCGCAATCTCGGGGTCGCGGTCCAGGCCAGTGGACACGGGGGCGGGCGCACCGATCGAATCCGATCGGTTGCTGGTGGACACCTCCGGGTTGAACACGGTGCGCATCGATACGCAAGCCCGTGTGGCCCGAGTCGGTGCGGGCGCAACCTGGGCAGCGGTCAACGCAATTGCCGAACGCGACGGGCTGCTGGGACTGGCCGGCACCTCGCCCACGGTGGCCGTCGCCGGTTACACGTTCGGGGGAGGGGTCGGGTTTTTGACCCGCCCGTACGGGATGGCCAGTTCGGCGCTGCTGTCCGTCGACTACATAGATGGCAACGGGCAGATGCGGCGGGCGGCGGAGGACGCGCCTGACGCCGCCGATCGCGGGGCGCTGTGGGCTTTTCGAGGCGGGGGCGGGGTCGGGGTGGCCACTGCGTTGACCGTCGAACTTGTTGCGCCCCAGGACCCGTGGGCCGGCTACCGGCTGTGGAGCATTGACGCGCTTGGACCTGTCGTCGATGCCTGGGCGAGTGCCATGAGCCAGATCGGTGATGCGCTCTCCACCAGCCTCAGCGTGCTGCGGACCCCGCCGGGTGCACCGGCGTTCCCTCCTGCGCTGCAAGGCGTTCCGGTTGTGCATCTGGCGTTCGCGTCACCGCAGGGCGCCGATGCGGCCGCCCCGCTGCTGCGCGCCCTCGAAGCCGCACCGGCGCCCGCGGTGAACAGCAACTGGGCGCGCGCCGATGCAGCCCGGCTGGCCCAAATCCACCTCGACCCACCCAATCCGGTTCCGGCGCTGGGCATCGGAAGGTGGCTGGGACCTCATGCGGTGGACGTGGCAGCCGAGGTGTTGGGCACCGCGGCCGCGCCCGATTCGCCGGTAGCGGTGGTCGAGTTCCGAAATCTGGGCAATGCCGCACCCACTCGCGACGGGGCGATGACCGCGGTGCCCGGACCTTTCCTGCTGCACGCGGTCGGTCTCGCTGCCGACGCCGCCTCGGGTGCTCGCACCGAGCGGGGGTTGGCAGAGGTTCAGGCCACCGCGATGAGGGCCGACATCGGGCTCGCCGCAGCGTCGTTCGCCGACGGCCGTGCCGCGGTCGAGGACGGGCTGGACCGCTCGGGGTTACAGCGTCTGGTCCGGATTCGCACCGCCGTGGACCCCGAGCGCCGACTGGCCCCGTCGCGACTGCTCGCCGCCGCGAATGATGCGTCACGCGGCAAGGGCGACGGCTAGACCGGTTCTATTCTGCCCCAACGCGATTGGCGATAAGCACCCTGATGGCGCGCCCCTCGCCGTTCGACCGTAGCCGCTTTACCCCGCCGCGACGCCCAAAGGCGGTCCAACCGTGGCTGCCGGAACGCATCCGGTCGCCGTTACCGCGGTGAATGCGAGGATCGCCGCAACGACGACCTTCGTGACCAGACGTGACATGACGGCCTCCGCTCATCCGACCCCCTTGTCAGAACTATAGGTCGAACGCGCCACTATTTCAATCACTGTTGAAATATTCCCGATCTCCGGGCATAGTTCGAAGCGGGTTCGAGGGTTTACAGCACGAGCGCTGAGGCGAACGAGTTTGACTGCTCTATCGTGGCTTTCCTGGCGCGCGCGAGGGCAGTCGCCGGTACGAAGCGTCCATGATGGCGATGCCAGGGAGAAGGGGAGTCACGTGACGTCGAAGGTTCCGCCGGTCAGTGTCGCGCGAGCCGTCGAACGGGTCCGCCACCAGTTGTCGCGGCTGCGCCAACGCTCCGCTCCGCCCGCGGCGGTGATGATGGAGTTGATCCTGAACGCTTGGGTCGCGCAAGCGATCACGTCCGCAGCGGACCTTGGCGTGGCGGATGCCCTGGCGGGCGGCCCGCTGTCCGGCGACCAGCTGGCAGACCGGATCGGCGCCGACGCCGACGCCCTGAGGCGGCTCATGCGCGCGTTGATCGGCATCGGGATCTTCCGGCAGCGCCGTGACGGGCGCTATGCGCTCACCCCACTGGGGGACACGCTGCGCACCCACGCGCCCATCTCGATGTCCGGGATGGCGCGGTGGGTCGGATCGCCGCAGCATCGCGAGCACTGGAGCCACCTGACCGATGCGATCCGGACCGGGAAGGCGGTCATCCCAGAGCTTCGCGGCAAACCGGCCTTCGAGTACCTGGCCGAGGAAGGGGAGCTGGCGGAGATCTTCAACACGGCCATGACCAATGTGTCCGAATTCGCGACCGTGCCTTTGACGGCCGCCTACGACTTCGATGCCTTCGGCACGATCGTCGATGTCGGCGGCGGACACGGTCGACTGTTGGCGGCGATCCTGCAGACGGCTCCGAATTCGCGCGGGGTGCTGTTTGATCTTCCGGAGGTCGTGGCGGGCGCCCCGGAGTTGCTTCGCAAGTACGGTGTCGACCACCGCGTCCGGATCGAAAAGGGCTCGTTCTTCGATTCCGCACCGGAGGGCGGCGACGCGTATGTGCTCAAGAACGTCATTCACGACTGGCCCGAGGACGACGCGGTGCGCATCCTCACCAATGTCCGCGCCTCAGCTCGCGCCGGTGTGCGCCTGTTGCTCTGCGAGTTCGTCATTCCCGAGCACGACCGCGACTTCCACGGCAAGTGGGTGGACCTCGAGATGCTGGTCGTCGCCGGCGCTCGCGAACGCACCGCGGACGAATACGGCCGGCTGTTGGACCAAGCCGGTTTTCGCTTGGCTCGCGTCGTCGAGACCGTATCTCCGCTCAGCATCATCGAGGGAATCGCGGGGTAGCCGAGGCTATGCGGCATCCCGCACTACCCAGGCACAGATTCGTCTCGCGCCAGCGCGACGCACTGCCCGAGTTCCCTGACCGGATGGCCATCTGCCAGGCCTTCAGGCGATTCCGCCTCATCTTTGCTGCAAAACTCTTTGAGGTTTCCCTGGCATAAGCGATAACGGTCCCAGCGCCGCCCTGTTCTGCCAAGATCTACACGTCATACCGCGGGCTGGAGGGGGCGCGTTGCGGTTTTTGAGCCGCCGCATGGGTTACGGGCTGTCGGCTGTCGTCGTTGCTGCGGCAGCATTCAATGCGCTCGGGTTGTGGGGGGTGGCGACGGCACAGCGGGCGCAGTTCGTTCTTGAAGCGATGTTGTGCGTTGTGGCGCTACTCGCCGGGCTGGTTGTCGTTCGACGGGTAGCCGCCCGTGCACGATGGTGGCGCGTGACCCTGCTGGCAGCCATCGCCACCTTCCTCGCCGCCGAGGCCCTATCCCAGCGAGTCCGGGTGGCCGATATCGGCGCGACGGCGCCAACGTCCGCGGTCGTCGGCTATTTCGTTGCCGGCCTGCTGTTCGGCGCGGCGATACTGCTGCTGGTACGGTCCGGTGACGGAGCGCTGGCGCGAACGTGGATGGTGGGACGGCAGAACGTAATCACCACCGCCCTTGATGGACTGCTGGCGACTCTGGCGTTCTTCCACCTGGTCTATGTCGCCCGGCTGGGGGCCATGCACGGAGCCGCCTTGCCACGGTCGACCAACACCGCAGTCGTAACCGGTATCGCGGTAGTCGAGATCGTCGTGGTGGTGAGCGCCCTGCTTCTGGCGATGTGGTATCCGCCGTATCGGCCGGGCCGGACCAATTACATGCTGCTTGCCGCCGCGGTGATCACCCTGACGTCTTCGGACCGGCTGCTGGCCTACCTTCGCAGCGTCGGAGTGACGCAACTGGACTTGTGGGTCGGCACCGGATTCGTCATCGCGCCGCTGCTGATCGCATGGAGTTTGTTGGATTTTCCGCCACGCGCCCGCCCCGAGCACGAAGAAGAGATACCGATCAACTGGGCGCAGCTCACCCTGCCGTACGTGGGATTCATGGGCAGCACCGCTCTCGTCACTTTCCACGAGCTCATCGGACACCAAGTCGATCCCGTCTTCATCGGCACGTATGTTGCGATGGCCGTGCTCGTCTCGACCCGCTACCTGGTGGCGATGCGCGTGCAGCGGACGCTCACCGAACAGCTCATCGACGCCAAAAGCCGCCTCGCTCATCAGGCTCATCACGATCCGTTGACCCACCTGCCCAATCGGTTGTTCTTGGCGCAGCGGCTGAACGAAGCCATACGCGATGGACCGTTCGTACTGATCTTCGTCGACATCGACGATTTCAAAGTGGTCAACGACCGATTCGGGCACGCGGCCGGTGATGAGCTGCTCTGCGCGATCAGCGGGCGGCTCAGGGATTGCCTTGGCGCCGACGACACACTGGCTCGTGTCGGCGGAGACGAATTCGCCATCCTCATCACGGGTGTCGTGGACGCCCCCGAACTCGTCGCCGATCAGCTGCGGCTTGCCCTTCGCAGCCCGTTCTCGGTACACGGCACGTCGGTGCGGGTGCGTGCCAGCATGGGCCTGGTGAGTCCCGGATGCGACGGTCTGCCTCGTACCTCCGATGATCTCCTGAGGCAGGCCGACATCTCGATGTACACCGGAAAGCGGCTGGGCAAGGACACCGCGGTGGTCTACCGGCCGGCGTTCACCGAGGCCGAGGATTTCCCGACGGCGCTCCGGCAAGCGAACGGTGGTGCTCCACAAGGCTTTCGGCTGAAGTACCAACCGATCGTCGGCCTGCCGGAGGGCAACCGAGTCGCCGTCGAGGCGCTTGCCCGCTGGACCACACCGAGCGGCATCCAGATTCCTCCCCAGACCTTCGTGTCCCTGGCCGAAGCCAACGGCATGGGGGCGGAACTCGATGCCCTGGTACTCGATCGAGCCTGCGCGGACATCAACTCGTCCGGCATCGCACTGGACGTTCACATCAACATCGGTGCCGCGCGATTGGGCAGCGTCGATTTCGAACGGGTGATCAGCCGCACGCTCGACCGGCACGGGCTGCCGCCGCAACGCGTCGTCCTGGAGATCACCGAGACGGTGCCCATTGTGGACCTCGCCGACGCCGCGGCGGCCATCAGGCGACTCAATGGCCTGGGCCTCAGAGTGGCCCTGGACGACTTCGGCGCCGGGTACAACTCGCTGACCTATTGGCACGAGTTGCCGGTGCAGATCGTGAAACTCGACCGCGGGCTGGCGACAGGTGTCGAGCCGGGACGTAACCTCACGCTGTATCGCTCAGTCATCGGGCTCTGTGAAGCCCTGGGCCTCAAGGTTATTGCCGAGGGAATCGAAACCGCTGAGCAGGCTGAGACAGTCTTCATGGCCGGATGTGGCCTGGCGCAGGGCCATCTGTTCGGTCGGGCCGCCGACCTGAGTGACTTCGTCGCGTCTTAGCCGCTTCAGCTCGCGTCCGTCGGTCCGAGCTCACACGCCCTGCTCGAATGCGGACTTTCGGAGCCAGCGGTCGATCAGGACGCGATGAACGAGAGCAGATCCGGGTTGAGCACATCCGCGTGTGTGGTCAGCATGCCGTGCGGGTAGCCGGGATAGGCCTTCACGGCGCCGTTCTGAAGGAGGTCGACCGCCCGGGTGTGGAACCGTCCGAGGCGGTCATCGCGAACTGGTGGCGTCAGGGCATGTCCGGCAGTGCCCAGGCTCACTACGAGACGGTGGTGTCCTGGCTGCAGGACTACTCCGACGAATTGCGGGCGATCACCGTTCCCGTCCTGGTCATGCACGGCGACGACGATCAGATCGTCCCGTTCGCAAGCGCGGCGCCCCGGGCGGTCGACCTCCTTCAGAACGGCGCCGTGAAGGCCTATCCCGGCTACCCGCACGGCATGCTGACCACACAC
>NZ_LZIX01000062.1:0-1191 GCF_001666955.1 Mycobacterium sp. E735
GCGCGACTGGATCAACCGGCACAGCGTCTACACGCACGGCAACGGGTTCATCGCCTCGCCGGCGAACACGGTGCGCGACAGCCAGTCCCCGACTGGAACTCCCCCGAGCCCGGTGTAGGTGTAGTTCTTGGTCTCGGCGCTGGTCTCGTAGTCGTATTCGCGGTCGGCGCCGTTGCGACCGACGATCGCGTAGTCGGCTGAGGTGTTGGCGATGACGGGCCCGTAGTAGATGCGCGGCTGGTCCAGCGGCGCGGGGCCGTCGGACACCACGTTGCCGTTGGCGCCGACGACGTTCACCAGGAACTCGGGATAGCCGCCGTTCTGGTTGGGGTCGTTGGCGACGCCGCGCACCGTGTTCGCCGGCGAGGCGATGAACCCGTTGCCGTGCGTGTAGACGCTGTGCCGGTTGATCCAGTCGCGCTGG
This sequence comes from Mycobacterium sp. E735, assembly GCF_001666955.1. NCBI lineage: Bacteria > Bacillati > Actinomycetota > Actinomycetes > Mycobacteriales > Mycobacteriaceae > Mycobacterium > Mycobacterium sp. E735. The sequence goes on from NZ_LZIX01000062.1 coordinate 425, forward strand.
TTCTCGATCAGCCGGTCCGGGTTGAGCTCGCGGGCCGCGACGACGTAGTCGCGCAGTGAGCCGTTGCGGTCCAGGTAGCGGTCGATGGACAGCTGGTCGGGGAAGTAGTAGAAGTTCTTGCCCTGCTGGAACTGGGTGAACGCCGGGCTGACGATGGTCGGGTCGAGCAGCCGGATGTTGGAGGTGGTCGCGCGGTCGTCGGCGACCTGCTGGGCGGTGGCCTGCGTGTCACCGGCGTAGGTGCGGTAGGTGACGACGTCCGACGTCAGCCCGTACGCCTGCCGGGTCGCCGCGATGCTGCGGCTGATGTATTCGCTTTCCTTCTGCGCGGCATTGGGTTTGACGCTGATCTGCTCGACGATCAACGGCCACCCGGCCCCCACGATCAGCGACGACAGCAGCAGCAGAACCAGGCCGATGGCCGGAATCCGCAAGTCACGCAGGACGATCGCGGAGAACACCGCGGCGGCGCAGATCAGCGCGATCGCCATCAGGATCAGCTTGGCCGGCAGCACCGCGTTGATGTCGGTGTACCCCGCACCGGTGAAGGGCTTGCCGCCGCGGGTGTGCGACAGCAACTCGTAGCGGTCCAGCCAGTACGCGACCGCCTTGAGCAGCACCAGCAGCCCCACCACCGTGACCAGCTGGATGCGCGCCGAGCGGCTCAGCGCGCCGGTGCGCCCGGACAGCCGGATTCCGCCAAAGATGTAGTGCGCCAGCAGGTTCGCAACGAACGCGAGGAAGACGGCCACGAACAAATAGCTGCG
>NZ_LZIX01000063.1:0-40386 GCF_001666955.1 Mycobacterium sp. E735
GCTCGAGGGCTGGTGTGACAAATATAACGAGAAGCTGCCGGCGCTGAATTCCTTTGTGCTGCCTGGTGGTTCGCCGCTTTCGGCGCTGCTGCACGTCGCCCGCACGATCGTCCGTCGCGCGGAACGGTCGGCGTGGGCGGCCATCGACGCCGCGCCGCAGCAGGTCAACGTCCTGCCGGCGAAGTACCTGAACCGCCTTTCGGATCTACTTTTCATCCTGGCGCGCGCGGCGAACCACCAGGCAGCACAAAGGAATTCAGCGCCGGCAGCTTCTCGTTATATTTGTCACACCAGCCCTCGAGCCGGTCGATGTAGGGCTGGGTGACCCGAAGCGGGGGATGCTCGGGGTTCTGCACCACCGGCGTCGACAGGTCCGCGCCGGCGTCGAACAGGTCGTTCTGGATCTGCCGCAGCACGCCGGCGATTTCCTCGTCGGGCTCACCCAGGGCGATCGCCACCCCGATCGCCGAGTTCGCCTCGTCACAATCCGCGTAGGCGACCAGGCGGGGATCGTTCTTGGAGACCCGCGAAAAGTCGCTCAACCCCGTCGTGCCGTCGTCACCGGTCCGGGTATAGATGCGGGTCAGGTGTATCGCCATGAGCAAGACGGTACTGCGGTGCGCGGCGGCGCCGTGGCTCGGCTCACGCCTTGACTCGCCCCTCGCCGCTTCGCGGCTGGGGGTGCCCCCACCTCGCTCCGCCGCGCGGAGCGCATCGTCGTCACGCGGGCTGACTGACAACCCGATACCGCTTCACTAGACTGACGCGGGTGGCAGAGCGATTCGTGGTGACCGGCGGCAACCGGTTGTCCGGCGAAGTCGCAGTGGGGGGCGCCAAGAACAGCGTGCTCAAGCTGATGGCCGCGGCGCTGTTGGCCGAAGGCACCAGCACCATCACCAACTGCCCCGACATCCTCGATGTGCCGTTGATGGCCGAGGTGTTGCGCGGCCTGGGCGCCACCGTCGAGCTCGACGGCGACGTCGCCCGGATCACCTCACCCGACGAGCCGAAGTACGACGCGGACTTTGCCGCGGTGCGACAGTTCCGGGCGTCGGTCTGCGTGCTCGGGCCGCTGGTCGGCCGCTGCAAGCGGGCCCGGGTCGCGCTGCCGGGTGGTGACGCGATCGGGTCCAGGCCGCTGGACATGCATCAGGCGGGGCTGCGCCAGCTGGGCGCCCAATGCAACATCGAGCACGGCTGCGTCGTCGCCCAGGCCGACACGTTGCGCGGTGCGGAGATCCAGCTCGAGTTCCCGTCGGTGGGCGCCACCGAAAACATCCTGATGGCCGCCGTGCTGGCCGAGGGCGTCACGACGATTCACAACGCCGCGCGCGAACCCGACGTCGTGGACCTGTGCACGATGTTGAATCAGATGGGCGCGCAGGTCGAAGGTGCCGGTTCGCCGACGATGACCATCACCGGTGTCCCGCGGCTACACCCCACCGAGCATCGCGTGATCGGGGACCGCATCGTCGCCGCCACCTGGGGTATCGCCGCCGCCATGACCAGGGGCGACATCTCGGTGACGGGCGTCGACCCGGCCCACCTTCAGGTGGTGCTGCACAAGCTGCACGACGCCGGCGCGACGGTCACCCAAACGGACAACAGCTTTCGGATCACCCAGTACGAGCGGCCCAAGGCCGTCAACGTCGCGACCCTGCCGTTCCCCGGATTTCCCACCGACCTGCAGCCGATGGCGATCGCGCTGGCGTCGATCGCCGACGGGACGTCGATGATCACGGAAAACGTCTTCGAGGCGCGTTTCCGTTTCGTCGAAGAAATGATCCGGCTGGGTGCCGACGCGCGCACGGACGGCCACCACGCGGTCGTGCGAGGCCTGCCGCAATTGTCCAGCGCCCCGGTGTGGTGTTCCGATATCCGCGCCGGCGCCGGCCTGGTGTTGGCGGGGCTCGTCGCCGACGGTGACACCGAGGTTCACGACGTCTTCCACATCGATCGCGGCTACCCGTTGTTCGTCGAAAACCTGGCGATTTTGGGAGCGGAGATCGAGCGGGTAGAGTAACCAAAGTCAGTGCCCCGCAGGGGCGGTCGCCACACCAGGCGACCGACACCCCGGGCGCTTGACTCCCTCGCTGGATTGGTACTAGCCTGGCACGGCTGCTCCCGAAACGGTCTTCCGAAGACCAAAACTGGGAGTTGACTCCACTGCCGGACTTGTATTAAGCTGGCAGGGTTGCCCCAAAACGGGCGAAACAAGTGTTGTTTGAGAACTCAATAGTGTGTTTGGTCTTTTTATTTGTTGTTGTTTTTTGGCCATACCTAGCACTCCCCGTGTGTGGGTATGGCAATTTTTGATGCCAGTTATTTGGTGTCTTTTTGTTAGGTCAGATTTTCTCTGATTTGAAATTCACCTCGTTCTGCGAGGAGATTTTGTTTGGAGAGTTTGATCCTGGCTCAGGACGAACGCTGGCGGCGTGCTTAACACATGCAAGTCGAACGGAAAGGCCTCTTCGGAGGTACTCGAGTGGCGAACGGGTGAGTAACACGTGGGCAATCTGCCCTGCACTTCGGGATAAGCCTGGGAAACTGGGTCTAATACCGGATAGGACCACTTGGCGCATGCCTTGTGGTGGAAAGCTTTTGCGGTGTGGGATGGGCCCGCGGCCTATCAGCTTGTTGGTGGGGTGATGGCCTACCAAGGCGACGACGGGTAGCCGGCCTGAGAGGGTGTCCGGCCACACTGGGACTGAGATACGGCCCAGACTCCTACGGGAGGCAGCAGTGGGGAATATTGCACAATGGGCGCAAGCCTGATGCAGCGACGCCGCGTGGGGGATGACGGCCTTCGGGTTGTAAACCTCTTTCACCATCGACGAAGGCTCACTTTGTGAGTTGACGGTAGGTGGAGAAGAAGCACCGGCCAACTACGTGCCAGCAGCCGCGGTAATACGTAGGGTGCGAGCGTTGTCCGGAATTACTGGGCGTAAAGAGCTCGTAGGTGGTTTGTCGCGTTGTTCGTGAAATCTCACGGCTTAACTGTGAGCGTGCGGGCGATACGGGCAGACTAGAGTACTGCAGGGGAGACTGGAATTCCTGGTGTAGCGGTGGAATGCGCAGATATCAGGAGGAACACCGGTGGCGAAGGCGGGTCTCTGGGCAGTAACTGACGCTGAGGAGCGAAAGCGTGGGGAGCGAACAGGATTAGATACCCTGGTAGTCCACGCCGTAAACGGTGGGTACTAGGTGTGGGTTTCCTTCCTTGGGATCCGTGCCGTAGCTAACGCATTAAGTACCCCGCCTGGGGAGTACGGCCGCAAGGCTAAAACTCAAAGGAATTGACGGGGGCCCGCACAAGCGGCGGAGCATGTGGATTAATTCGATGCAACGCGAAGAACCTTACCTGGGTTTGACATGCACAGGACGCGTCTAGAGATAGGCGTTCCCTTGTGGCCTGTGTGCAGGTGGTGCATGGCTGTCGTCAGCTCGTGTCGTGAGATGTTGGGTTAAGTCCCGCAACGAGCGCAACCCTTGTCTCATGTTGCCAGCGGGTAATGCCGGGGACTCGTGAGAGACTGCCGGGGTCAACTCGGAGGAAGGTGGGGATGACGTCAAGTCATCATGCCCCTTATGTCCAGGGCTTCACACATGCTACAATGGCCGGTACAAAGGGCTGCGATGCCGCAAGGTTAAGCGAATCCTTTTAAAGCCGGTCTCAGTTCGGATCGGGGTCTGCAACTCGACCCCGTGAAGTCGGAGTCGCTAGTAATCGCAGATCAGCAACGCTGCGGTGAATACGTTCCCGGGCCTTGTACACACCGCCCGTCACGTCATGAAAGTCGGTAACACCCGAAGCCAGTGGCCTAACCCTTGGGAGGGAGCTGTCGAAGGTGGGATCGGCGATTGGGACGAAGTCGTAACAAGGTAGCCGTACCGGAAGGTGCGGCTGGATCACCTCCTTTCTAAGGAGCACCACGAAAAGCACTCCAATTGGTGGGGTGCGAGCCGTGAGGGGTTCCCGCCTGTAGTGGGCGGGGGCCGGGTGCACAACAGCAAATGATTGCCAGACACACTATTGGGCCCTGAGACAACACTCGGCCAGTCCGTGTGGTGTCCCTCCATCTTGGTGGTGGGGTGTGGTGTTTGAGTATTGGATAGTGGTTGCGAGCATCTAGACGGATGCGTTGCCGGCAACGGTGGCGTGTTCGTCAAAATGTGTAATTTCTTTTAAAACTCTTGTGTGTAAGTAAGTGTCTAAGGGCGCATGGTGGATGCCTTGGCATCGAGAGCCGATGAAGGACGTGGGAGGCTGCGATATGCCTCGGGGAGCTGTCAACCGAGCATTGATCCGAGGATTTCCGAATGGGGAAACCCAGCACGAGTCATGTCGTGTTACCCGTATCTGAATATATAGGGTGCGGGAGGTAACGCGGGGAAGTGAAACATCTCAGTACCCGTAGGAGAAGAAAACAATTGTGATTCCGTCAGTAGTGGCGAGCGAACGCGGAACAGGCTAAACCGCATGCATGGATAACCGGGTAGGGGTTGTGTGTGCGGGGTTGTGGGATTGATATGTCTCAGCTCTACCTGGCTGAGGGGTAGTCAGAAAGTGTCGTGGTTAGCGGAAGTGGCCTGGGACGGCCCGCCGTAGACGGTGAAAGCCCGGTACGCGAAAACCCGGCACCTGCCTTATATCAACACCCGAGTAGCAGCGGGCCCGTGGAATCTGCTGTGAATCTGCCGGGACCACCCGGTAAGCCTAAATACTTCTCGATGACCGATAGCGGATTAGTACCGTGAGGGAATGGTGAAAAGTACCCCGGGAGGGGAGTGAAAGAGTACCTGAAACCGTGTGCCTACAATCCGTCAGAGCCTCCTTGTGGGGTGATGGCGTGCCTTTTGAAGAATGAGCCTGCGAGTCAGGGACACGTCGCGAGGTTAACCCGTGCGGGGTAGCCGCAGCGAAAGCGAGTCTGAATAGGGCGCATCCCCTTTGGGGTGTAGTGGCGTGTTCTGGACCCGAAGCGGAGTGATCTACCCATGGCCAGGGTGAAGCGCGGGTAAGACCGCGTGGAGGCCCGAACCCACTTAGGTTGAAGACTGAGGGGATGAGCTGTGGGTAGGGGTGAAAGGCCAATCAAACTCCGTGATAGCTGGTTCTCCCCGAAATGCATTTAGGTGCAGCGTTACGTGTTTCACCACGGAGGTAGAGCTACTGGATGGCCGATGGGCCCTACTAGGTTACTGACGTCAGCCAAACTCCGAATGCCGTGGTGTATAGCGTGGCAGTGAGACGGCGGGGGATAAGCTCCGTACGTCGAGAGGGAAACAGCCCAGATCGCCGGCTAAGGCCCCTAAGCGTGTGCTAAGTGGAAAAGGATGTGCAGTCGCAGAGACAACCAGGAGGTTGGCTTAGAAGCAGCCACCCTTGAAAGAGTGCGTAATAGCTCACTGGTCAAGTGATTGTGCGCCGATAATGTAGCGGGGCTCAAGCACACCGCCGAAGCCGCGGCAACCGCAAGGTTGGGTAGGGGAGCGTCCCCCATGCAGCGAAGCCACCGGGTAACCGTGTGGTGGAGTTTGGGGGAGTGAGAATGCAGGCATGAGTAGCGATAAGGCAAGTGAGAACCTTGCCCGCCGTAAGACCAAGGGTTCCTGGGCCAGGCCAGTCCGCCCAGGGTGAGTCGGGACCTAAGGCGAGGCCGACAGGCGTAGTCGATGGACAACGGGTTGATATTCCCGTACCCGTGTGTGGGCGTCCCTGACGAATCAGCGGTACTAACCACCCAAATGGTGGTCTATCAATCCCTTCGGGGTGCGAGGATCGCCGGCTGCGTGGGACCTTCGCTGGTAGTAGTCAAGCAATGGGGTGACGCAGGAAGGTAGCCGTACCAGTCAGTGGTAATACTGGGGCAAGCCTGTAGGGAGAGCGATAGGCAAATCCGTCGCTCATTAATCCTGAGAGGTGATGCATAGCCGGTTGAGGTGAATTCGGTGATCCTCTGCTGCCAAGAAAAGCCTCTAGCGAGCACACACACGGCCCGTACCCCAAACCGACACAGGTGGTCAGGTAGAGCATACCAAGGCGTACGAGATAACTATGGTTAAGGAACTCGGCAAAATGCCCCCGTAACTTCGGGAGAAGGGGGGCCGGAATACCGTGAACACCCTTGCGGTGGGAGCGGGATTCGGCCGCAGAAACCAGTGGGTAGCGACTGTTTACTAAAAACACAGGTCCGTGCGAAGTCGCAAGACGATGTATACGGACTGACGCCTGCCCGGTGCTGGAAGGTTAAGAGGACCCGTTAACCGTAAGGTGAAGCGGAGAATTTAAGCCCCAGTAAACGGCGGTGGTAACTATAACCATCCTAAGGTAGCGAAATTCCTTGTCGGGTAAGTTCCGACCTGCACGAATGGCGTAACGACTTCCCAACTGTCTCAACCATAGACTCGGCGAAATTGCACTACGAGTAAAGATGCTCGTTACGCGCGGCAGGACGAAAAGACCCCGGGACCTTCACTACAACTTGGTATTGGTGTTCGGTACGGTTTGTGTAGGATAGGTGGGAGACTTTGAAGCAGTTACGCCAGTAATTGTGGAGTCGTTGTTGAAATACCACTCTGATCGTATTGGACACCTAACGTCGAACCCTTATCGGGTTCACGGACAGTGCCTGGCGGGTAGTTTAACTGGGGCGGTTGCCTCCTAAAATGTAACGGAGGCGCCCAAAGGTTCCCTCAACCTGGACGGCAATCAGGTGTTGAGTGTAAGTGCACAAGGGAGCTTGACTGCGAGACTTACAAGTCAAGCAGGGACGAAAGTCGGGACTAGTGATCCGGCACCCCCGAGTGGAAGGGGTGTCGCTCAACGGATAAAAGGTACCCCGGGGATAACAGGCTGATCTTCCCCAAGAGTCCATATCGACGGGATGGTTTGGCACCTCGATGTCGGCTCGTCGCATCCTGGGGCTGGAGCAGGTCCCAAGGGTTGGGCTGTTCGCCCATTAAAGCGGCACGCGAGCTGGGTTTAGAACGTCGTGAGACAGTTCGGTCTCTATCCGCCGCGCGCGTCAGAAACTTGAGGAAACCTGTCCCTAGTACGAGAGGACCGGGACGGACGAACCTCTGGTATACCAGTTGTCCCACCAGGGGCACCGCTGGATAGCCACGTTCGGACAGGATAACCGCTGAAAGCATCTAAGCGGGAAACCTTCTCCAAGATCAGGTTTCTCACCCTTTTAGAGGGATAAGGCCCCCCGCAGACCACGGGATCGATAGGCCAGACCTGGAAGCTCAGTAATGAGTGCAGGGAACTGGCACTAACCGGCCGAAAACTTACCAACACACAATCGCAACCACTAGTTCAGTCCCAGCGGCTATTGTCGTCGGGCGCTCTGAACACCACACCCCCCACCGAAACCAAATTTAAATAGAGTTACGGCGGCCACAGCGACAGGGAAACGCCCGGTCCCATTCCGAACCCGGAAGCTAAGCCTGTCAGCGCCGATGATACTGCCCCTCCGGGTGGAAAAGTAGGACACCGCCGAACATACACAAAAACACCCCCGGCAACGGGGGTGTTTTTGCATTTCTCGGTACGGCGCAGTCCTAGTCGAACAATGTCAAGGCCGCATTCACCGACGCGCGTTTCTTCTCCAATGCGAGCAGCGTTCGCTTGCGGTCGAGCCCGCCGCCGTAGCCGGTCAGGCTCCCATTGGCGCCGATGACACGGTGACAAGGAACGACGATCGCGATGGGATTGTGGCCGTTCGCCAATCCCACGGCGCGCGCGGAGCCCGGAGCGCCGATCTGTTCCGCGATCTCTCCGTAGGACCTGGTTTCGCCGTAAGGAATTGTCTGAAGGGCCTTCCACACGCGCCGCTGGAATTCGGAGCCGCGCAACTCGAAGTCGAAATCGAACTCGGTGAGTTCGCCGGCGAAATATGCGTTCAGTTGGTCGGTGGCCTCGTTGAACGCCGTGGCGTTCGGAGCCCAGCCGGTTCGGCTGGGCTCGTAAGTCTGGTCGACCATCCGAAGCATCGTCAGAACCGAGTCCTGACCGGCGAGGGTCAGCGGCCCGATCGGGCTGTCGATGGTGCGGTACTCGATCATGCTGTCTCCTTCTGGGGCTCCTGTGGTGGCCATTGGTTAACCGGATGCTCGAGGGTGGTCCAGAGGTACTGGGTGGCGTAGGAGCGCCAGGGGCGCCACCGGGCGCCGTGCCCGATCAGGGCCCGTTCGTCGGTCGGTAAGCCCAATTGCCTGGCGGCCATCCGAAGCCCAAGGTCGGTGGCGGGGAAGGCATCCGGGTCACCGAGCCCACGCATCGCGATCACCTCCGCGGTCCATGGGCCGACTCCGGGCACCTCCAGCAATTGTCTGCGGGCGGCCTCCCAGTCGCTGCCGCTGTCGAGGACGATACTGCCGTCGGTGAGGGCGGCGACCAATGCGCTCAGGGTCCGTCGCCGGGTCTTGGGGACCGCCAAGTGGATGGGGTCGATCTCCGTGAGTTGCTCCACGGACGGGAAGGTGTGGGTCAGCCCGCCGTCGGGGTCGGCGATCGCCCGGCCGTAGGCCGCGACCAGGCGGCCGGCGTGGGTTCTGGCCGCCTTGGTCGACACCTGCTGGCCCAGGACTGCGCGCACGGCGAGCTCGGCCTCGTCCACGGTGCGTGGAATGCGTTGTCCGGGGGCCTTTCCCACGACCGGACGCAGGTGCGGGTCGCCGGACAGCGCGTCGTCCACCGCCTCGGGATCGGCGTCGAGATCCAGCAGTCGCCTGCAGCGGGCGATCGCCGTCGTCAGGTCGCGAAAGTCGTCGAGCACCAGCACGCAGCGGACGTGATCGACGGCCGGTGTCAGGGTGGTGACGGCGCTGCCGAACGGGAGACGCAGGCTCCGTCGATACGCGCCGCCGCGGATCTCCTCACAACCGGGCACGGTGCCGGCGGCCAGGTGGCCGAAGACGCCCTCGTAGGCGAACGGGGTGCGGACCGGCAGTCGCAGGCACACGGCCCCCGGCGAAGCGGTGCCGGTCCCGGCCCGCCCCGCCGCCCGCCGGCGCAGCTCCCTCGGGGTGCTCTCGAAGACAGAGCGCACCGTGTCGTTGAACTGCCGGATGCTGGAGAACCCCGACGCGAACGCGATGTCGCCGAATGGCAGGTCCGTGGTCTCGACAAGCAGCCGGGCCGTCTGCGCCCGCTGGGCGCGGGCCAGCGCGAGCGGGCCGGCGCCGACCTCGGCCTGCAACAGCCTCTCCAGCTGGCGGGTGGTGTAGCCGAGGTGCGCCGCCAGGCCGCCGACGCCTTCGCGGTCCACGGTGCCGTCGGCGATGAGACGCATCGTCCGGGCGACGACGTCGCCCCGGACATTCCATTCCGGTGACCCGGGCGAAGCGTCGGGCCGGCACCGCTTACACGCCCGGAATCCGGCCCGCTGGGCGGCGGCCGCGGTCGGGTAGAAGCGCACGTTGCGGGCGAACGGCGGCCGAACCGGGCAACTGGGCCGGCAATAGATGCGGGTGGTCAGCACCGCCGTGACGAACCAGCCGTCGAACCGGGCGTCCTTGGACTGGACGGCGCGGTAGCAGCGTTCGAAGTCGTCGTGCACGCTTCTAAGACTTACACCCGCCCGGTGACAAAACTGGCGGAAAAGCGACATGGCAGTGGGAGCCCACCTAGGGGCCGTCGTGCCGCACGGCCGCGGCGGCGGCGATGAAGTCGCGGGCCGGGCGGGACAGCGGCCGGCCCGAGTCCCAGATCATCCCCACGTCGCGGTACGCGTCGGCGTCGGCCAGTGGCAGCACGCTCAACCCCGCCGCGGATTCGCTGCCGTCGATGGGCATCAGGCCGACACCCAGCCCGGCGGCCACCAGGCCCGCGGTCGTGGTGAGGTTCGCCGCCTCCAGCACGATCCGCGGCTGGAATTGTGCCGCGGCGCAGAGCTCGTCGAGCAGCCGTCGCATGCCGAACCCCGGGTGCATGGCCACGACGGGCTCGTCCGCGAGATCGGTCATGGACACTGCGGCATCGCCCTCGAATCGGTGACCACGTGGCACGGCGACACCGAGCCGCTGCCGAAACAGGCTGCGCCAGGCGAGAGTTGGCCGCCGTGGCCGCGGGGACACCACCCCGACGTCGACGCGCCCGGCCAGCACCAGCTCGCCGATCGATTCGGCGGCGCCCTCCTCGAGCGCGAAGGCCACGCGGGGTGAGGATTCCTTGAACCGGGCGATCAGGCGCGGCACCACCGTCGCCCCGAACGAGCCGAGGAAGCCCACCCGGATCTCGCTGACGGCCGGGTTGGCCAGGTCGTCAATCGCGCGCCTGGCCGAGTCGAGCTCCAGCTGCGCGCGTCGGGCATGCTCGTAGAAGATCCGGCCATACGTGTTGAGTGACAGGCGTTTGCCGCGACGATCGAACAGCGCCACGCCCAGCCGCCGTTCCAGACGCGCGAGCATCCGGGTGAGCGTCGGCTGGGCCACGCGAAGCTGTTCGGCGGCCGCCGTGACGTGTTCCAGCTCCGCAAGTGTGACGAACCACTCGTAGTCGTCGCCCGCCACGCGCACCATCCTCGACTTATGTCTTTGGAGCATATTAAACCTGCGAATAATTCATTTCCTTCGCTTTGCGTCGGCGCGCAGGATTAAGGGCATGCCCCAAGGCCCCTCCACCGCCGTAGCGCACCGAGCCGGAACCCGCGGGTACCGGCGGCTGACCGCGGCGCTCTGCGGTGCAGGTCTGGCCAGCTTCGCCGCGATGTACTGCACCCAGGCGCTGCTGCCAGCGCTTTCGGCGTCGTATCGGATCGGTCCGGCCGCGGCGGCGCTCACGGTATCGCTGACCACGGGGATGCTGGCCGTCTGCATCATTCCCGCCAGCGTCCTGTCCGAGCGCTACGGCCGCATCACCGTGATGTTGACCTCGGGGTTGGCGTCCAGCGTGATCGGGCTCCTGCTGCCGTTCAGTCCGACGCTCGGCGTGCTGCTCGTCGGCCGCGCCGCGCAGGGCGCCGCGCTGGCCGGGATACCCGCCGTCGCGATGGCGTTCCTCGCCGAGGAGGTGCACGCCTCGTCGCTCGGGTCGGCGATGGGCCGCTACATCGCCGGAACGACGGTCGGCGGGCTGGCCGGACGCCTCGTCCCGTCGTTGGTCATCGAGGCGAGCGATTGGCGGGTCGCACTGCTGGTGTGCTCCCTGACGACACTGGCCGGCACGGTGGTCTTCGCCGCCCTGGTGCCGCGGTCTCAGTTCTTCGACCCGAAGGAGACGAGCGTGCGGGCCAGCATCCGGAACCTCGCCGCGCATCTGCGAAACCCGTTGCTGCTGAAGCTGTTCGCGGTGGGGTTCGTGTTGATGGGTGGATTCGTGACCGTGTACAACTACCTTGGCTACCGATTGACCGGGCGGCCGTTCGGCCTGGCGCCGTCAGCAGTCGGCCTGCTGTTCCTGCTGTACCTGGTCGGCACCTGGACGTCGGTGGCGGCCGGGCGGCTCGCCGACCGCAGGGGACGCCCACTCGTGCTGCGGGCCGCCCTGCCGGTCACGCTGACGGGCCTGCTGCTCACCGTGCCGCACGCCCTGCCCGCGATCGTGGTGGGGGTCGGCGTCTTCACGGGTGGTTTCTTCGCCGCGCACACCGTGGCCAGCGGCTGGGTGGGCGCGGTGGCACAACGCGACCGCGCGGAGGCGTCGGCGCTGTATTTGTTCAGCTACTACTTGGGCGGGTCAGTGGCCGGTGCGATCGGCGGCGTCGTGTACGCGGTCGGCGGCTGGCCGGCGACGGTCGGTTTCGTCGGCGGGCTGCTGGTGGCCGGCTCATGCCTGGTGGCGCTGTTGGTGCGGGAGGGCGACCCCCGCACCAACAACCACCTCGTTGCGGCCTTGGCGGCCGCTGACTGATGCGCCCGGTAGGCGGCTAGGGGCCGGGAGGGGTCCCGACGCAGACGCCGCCGGCGCAGGCCCCCGCGCCGCCGGGTCCGGCGGACGCACCGGCGCCCGGCACACCCGCGCTCGCGCCACCGGGGCCCGCGCCGGCGCCCGAGCCACCCGGGCCGGCCGTCGTGGCGCCCCCGGGTCCGGTCTCGGGACCGCCGCCCGGGCCGGCCGGAGTCGTCGCCGCCGGTGCCGTCGTGGTGACGCTGGCGGGCGTGGTGACGGAGGTGGTGACGGTCGAGGTCGAAGTCGTCGGGTTCTTGTTGTCTTTGCCCGAGCCGCAGCCCGCGGTCAACGAACTCAAGGCGATCGCCGCGGCGATCCCCGCGGCGAGGGAAGCACGCCGCGCAGTTCCACTAGCCATGTCAACACCAATCTCTGAAAGGGGCGATGTCCTTAGTCCCCTTACCCACTCGGGTCGGAAATCAATCCATCAGGCCGGCGGGTCGGCGGGCGTGGCGAGCCGGGTGGGCTGCTCATACCCGCGAAGAGTCACGGTTTCGCCCAAAGTCCAACGGCCGCGCTCGTTCTCGCTCGCGCCTTCGAGGGCATCGGCCGTCGCCAGCAGTCGACCCGGGTACGACTTGGCGAGTTCGCAGAGGCGGGCCGCCTCGTTGACCGGACCGCCGATTACGGTGTACTCGAAGCGTTCCCGGGCGCCGACGTTGCCGGCCACCACCTGCCCGGCCGCCACGCCGATACCGGCTTGGCACTGCGGCATTTCGTCGACGAGCCGCTCGGCGATGGCGCGCGCCGCGGCCAGCGCCTGGTCTTCCGGGCGGTCCAGATGGTTCGGGGCCCCGAAGATGGCCAGGGTCGCGTCCCCCTCGAACTTGTTGACCAGACCGCAGTGTCGGTCCACTTCCTCGACAACGATGCCGAAGAATTGATTGAGCACCGAAACGACTTCCGCCGGAGGCCGGCTGGTCACCAGTTGGGTGGAACCGACGATGTCGATGAATACGACTGCTACATGGCGTTCTTCGCCGCCCAGCTTCGGTCGCTCGCGTTCGGCGGCCAGGGCGACCTCGCGTCCGACGTGCCGGCCGAACAGGTCGCGAACCCGTTCGCGTTCGCGCAGCCCGTCCACCATCGCGTTGAAACCGCGTTGCAGCTCACCGAGTTCGGTGCCGTCGAAAACGACGAGGTCGCCCCGCAGATCGCCGCGCTCAACCCGGCGCAACGCCGCGCGGACCACGCGCACCGGAGTTGCGGTGAGCCAGGCCAGAATCCACATCAACAGGCAACCGAAGATGAGCGTGGCGATCGAGACGATCAGCACACCGACGGCGAATTGCGTTTCGGTCAGATTGCGCATCAAGGCTTGAAAGCCCGCCAGGAAGCCGATGCCGAGAACGGGCAGGCCCGAGCCGAGGAACCAGACCACCATGGTCCGGCCCATGATCCCCGAGGCGAATCGACGCGGTGGTGGCCCCGCTTCGAGCGCCTGAGCCGCCGCCGGGCGCAGCGCGAACTCTGCCAGCAGATAACTGCCGGTGGCCACCAAGATCCCGCAGATGCCCACCGCGATGAGGAAGCGCGGGATGAAGAGCGTGTTGACTAGGCCATAGAGCGTGGTCAGCACCACCGCCCCGACACCCCACAGGATGAGATCGAAGCGGGCGATTCGCCATGGGGCCAGGAACGTGTTTCGTTCGTCTTCCCGGTTCGGCGCGCGCTCCTCGATCGCCCAGCGGAGCGATACGACGGTCCTGCGGGTGATCCAGTAGGTGCCCACCGCCAGCGCCAGCGCGATGTAGGCCGGTGATGCCGCGAAGGTTATCCACCATGGCGCGTCAAACACACTCGGTTGCGGGATGGCGACGGTCACCAGGAGCAGGGCGACGCCGATGCCGATCAGGTTGGCGCCCAGCACCAGTACAGTCAGGATGACCTGGATGCGGACGCGGCGACGTGCCTGGCTTTCTGACACCCGCCCCAACAGCAGGGAGCCGTACGCCGGGGTCTCCGGTAGCCGGCCGCTCTGACGCGTGACCGTCTCGAGCACCCGCCCGATGCGTTTCGCCAAGCTCTGCGTGGCCGACATGGTGGCGCCAGCCTAATTTGTCGGCCACGCTCTAAGGTGAGTCGGGTGCGTCTAGTGATCGCCCAGTGCACTGTGGACTACGTCGGCCGGCTCACCGCGCATCTTCCCTCGGCCCGCAGGCTGCTGCTGTTCAAGGCCGACGGATCGGTCAGCGTGCATGCCGATGACCGCGCCTACAAACCGCTGAACTGGATGAGCCCGCCGTGCTGGCTGACCGAGGAGCCGGGTGAGCAGGCCCCCGTGTGGGTGGTGCAGAACAAGGCCGGCGAACAGCTGCGGATCACCGTCGAGGATGTCGAGCACGACTCCAGCCACGACCTGGGCGTCGATCCCGGGCTGGTCAAGGATGGGGTCGAAGCCCATCTGCAGGCGTTGCTCGCCGAGCATGTGCACCTGCTCGGCGAGGGGTACACGCTGGTTCGTCGCGAATACATGACCGCCATCGGGCCCGTCGACCTGCTCTGCCGTGACGAACAGGGCGGTTCGGTGGCGGTGGAGATCAAGCGGCGCGGCGAGATCGACGGGGTCGAACAGCTCACCAGATACCTCGAGCTGCTCAACCGCGACAGCGTGCTCGCGCCGGTGAAGGGCGTGTTCGCGGCCCAGCAGATCAAGCCACAGGCGCGCACACTGGCCATCGACCGTGGGATCCGTTGTGTCACACTGGATTACGACAAGATGCGCGGGATGGACAGCGACGAATACCGGCTGTTCTGAGCCTCCCGGCTAGGCTGGCGGCATGGCCCGGCGCCGCACACCGCCACGTCAGCGGTGGCAGTCATCGCCGCCCCCGCCTGCCCGCCGGGTGGAGGTCGGGCCCGACGGCCACGAGTACGAAGTCCGTCCGGTCGCGGCCGCCCGTGCGGTCAAGACCTACCGTTGCCCGGGCTGCGATCACGAAATTCGGGTCGGCACCGCACATCTGGTGGTGTGGCCAACCGATCCGACCCTCGGTGGAGGCCCAGGACTCGTCGAAGATCGGCGGCATTGGCACACCCCGTGCTGGAGCCACCGCGCCACGCGGGGCCCAACCCGGAAGTGGTCTTGATCAGGCGGCCGGTTCGACCAGCTCGATGAGGACGCCGCCGGCGTCCTTGGGGTGGATGAAGTTGATCCGCGAGTTTGCCGTGCCGCGGCGCGGGGCCTCGTAGACGAGCCGGATGCCCTGCGAGCGCAGGTGCTCGATAACGCTGTCGAGGTCGCTCACCCGAACCGCCATCTGCTGGATGCCGGGCCCGCGCTTGTCGAGGAACTTGGCGATGGTCGAGGAGTCGTCGATCGGGGCCATCAGCTGGATCTGCGCCGTACCGGTGGGCGCGCCGCGCACGGCCAGCATGGCTTCGCGGATTCCCTGGTCCTCGTTGACTTCCTCGTGCACCAGGATCATGCCGAGGTGGTCGCGGTACCACGCGATTGCCGCGTCCAAGTCGGCGACTGCGATGCCGACGTGATCGATCGCCGTCACCAGCTCGGTGGCCAGGACCTGACGGGCGTCAACTTGATCGGTCGTCATCACATAAAGGTAACCTGGCGGCAAAGACTGCGCTTCTCCGGGAGGCCGGATCGGCCGTCCACGGACCTTTGGGAGGTTGTTATGACGACGTCGGTGATCGTTGCTGGAGCGCGCACGCCGATCGGCAAATTGATGGGTTCGCTGAAGGATTTTTCGGCCAGCGATCTGGGTGCCATCGCGATCGCCGGCGCGCTGGAGAAGGCCAACGTGCCCGGGTCGGCTGTCGAGTACGTGATCATGGGCCAGGTGCTGACGGCCGGCGCCGGCCAGATGCCCGCGCGGCAGGCGGCCGTAGCGGCCGGCATCGGCTGGGACGTCCCGGCGCTGACCATCAACAAGATGTGCCTGTCCGGCATCGATGCCATCGCGCTGGCTGACCAGCTGATTCGAGCCGGTGAGTTCGACGTCGTGGTGGCCGGTGGGCAGGAGTCGATGACCAAGGCGCCGCATTTGCTGATGGACAGCAGGGCGGGCTACAAGTACGGCGACGTCACCGTCCTCGACCACATGGCCTACGACGGCCTGCACGACGTCTTCACCGACCAGCCGATGGGCGCGCTCACCGAGCAGCGCAACGACGTCGACAAGTTCACCCGCGCCGAGCAGGACGAGTTCGCTGCTCGGTCGCATCAGAAGGCGGCGGCGGCGTGGAAGGACGGCGTCTTCGCCGACGAGGTCGTTCCCGTCAACATCCCGCAGCGCAAGGGTGATCCGCTGCAGTTCACCGAGGACGAGGGCATTCGCGCCAACACCACCGCCGAGTCGCTGGCCGGCCTCAAACCGGCCTTTCGCAAGGACGGCACCATCACCGCCGGGTCCGCGTCGCAGATCTCCGACGGGGCCGCGGCCGTGGTGGTGATGAACAAGGCCAAGGCGGAGGAACTGGGGCTGACCTGGCTGGTGGAGATCGGTGCACACGGCGTCGTCGCCGGGCCGGACTCCACCTTGCAATCGCAGCCGGCCAACGCGATCAAGAAGGCGCTCAGCCGCGAGGGCATCACCGTCGACCAGCTCGACGTGGTCGAGATCAACGAGGCGTTCTCCGCCGTCGCGCTGGCCTCGACCCGCGAACTCGGCGTGGATCCCGAGATCGTGAACGTCAACGGCGGCGCGATCGCCGTGGGGCACCCCATCGGGATGTCGGGCGCGCGGATCACGCTGCATGCCGCCCTGGAACTGGCCCGCCGCGGCTCCGGCTACGGCGTCGCGGCCCTGTGCGGCG
The DNA here is from genome assembly GCF_001666955.1 of Mycobacterium sp. E735. Lineage (NCBI taxonomy): Bacteria > Bacillati > Actinomycetota > Actinomycetes > Mycobacteriales > Mycobacteriaceae > Mycobacterium > Mycobacterium sp. E735. Next base: position 16,673 of record NZ_LZIX01000063.1, read on the forward strand.
CGGGCGGGCAGGGTGACGCACTGATCCTGCGGGCAAAGTAAGCGGGCCGAGAAGCCGGAGCGCCGACGCCCTGGGCGACGTTGCTGGACCGACGCGGGTGGGAAGTTTTGTGATCTTCGTCATATCGTCCCCCGCGGCCGTCTCCGGGCGCGATTTTCGGGCCGCGGCACCGGGCCCACGCGTCCGCGCGACCGGGTGGATGGGGCACCGATGCGCATGACAAACTTGACGGTGTGACGCGTCCGCGACCCTCGATCGGCCCCGCGATGGCCGGCGCTGTCGACCTATCCGGCCTCAAGCAGCGGGCCCAGCAGCAACCGCCCGGCGGCGGGACCGGCGGCGGCACAACGCCGGCCGCCGAGGGCGGCCCCGGAGGCACCGCGATCACCGAGGCCAATTTCGAGGCCGAGGTCCTGCTGCGGTCCGAGGAAGTGCCCGTCGTGGTGCTGCTGTGGTCCCCGCGCAGCGACGCGTGCGTCCAGCTGCTGGACACGCTGTCCGGCATGGCCGCCCAGGACAACGGACAGTGGTCGCTGGCGACGGTCAACGTCGACGTGGCGCCCAGGGTTGCCCAGATATTCGGTGTCGACGCGGTGCCTACCGTCGTGGCTTTGGCCGCCGGGCAGCCGATCTCGAGCTTCCAGGGCATGCAGCCGCCGGATCAATTACGCGGCTGGCTGGACCAGATCCTTTCGGCGACGGCCGGGAAGCTCAGGGGCCCAGGCGGTTCCGCCGCTGCCGACGAAGTCGACCCCGAGTTGGCGGCCGCCCGCGAGCAACTGGAGGCCGGCAATTTCGAGGGCGCCCGAGCGGCGTATCAAGCAATTTTGGACGCCAATCCGGGCAGCGCCGAGGCCAAGGGCGCGATCCGGCAGATCGACTTCCTGATGCGCGCGACCGCGCATTCACCGGACGCGGTGGCCGCGGCCGATGCGGCACCGGCCGACATCGAAGCGGCCTTCGCGGCTGCCGATGTCCAAATCCTCAACCAGGACGCGAGCGCGGCGTTCGAGCGCCTGATTGCTCTGGTGCGCAGCACATCCGGGGACGAGCGCACTCGGGTGCGCACCCGGCTGATCGAGCTGTTCGAGCTCTTCGATCCCGCCGATCCCGAGGTCGTCGCCGGGCGGCGGAACCTCGCCAACGCGCTCTACTGAGGTCGCCGGCCGCGGCCGTCGGGTGGTTGCGGCGAAAGCGGCTCGTGCTGAGCGGCCCCGGTCTACTCGGGCTCGAGCCACAGGGCCGAGTTGGGCGGCAGCACAAGCACCGCGGAGGCGGGACGCCCGTGCCACGGGTCCTCGGTGGCATCCACCCCGCCCATGTTGCCGATGCCCGTCCCGTTGTAGTCGGTGGCGTCGGTGTTGAGCACCTCGCGCCAGCGCCCTGCGGACGGCAGCCCGAGCCGGTAGCCGCTGTGCTCATTGCCCGCGAAGTTGAAGATGCACGCCATGACGGATCCGTCGCTGCCATAACGCAGGAAGCTGAGCACGTTGTTGGCCGAGTCGTTGGCGTCGATCCAGGAGTATCCATCGGGGATGGTGTCCTGGCTCCACAGCGCCGGGTGGCTGCGGTAGATGGCGTTGATGTCACGCACCAGACGCGCGACGCCGTTCGAGAAGCCCTGCTCGTCGAGCTGCCACCAGTCCAGACCGCGCTCCTCGGACCATTCGGCGCGCTGGCCGAATTCCTGTCCCATGAACAGCAATTGCTTGCCGGGATGCGCCCACTGATAGGCGAGCAGGCTGCGCAGCCCGGCGGCCTTGACGTGGTTGTTGCCCGGCATCCGGCCCCACAGGGTGCCCTTGCCGTGCACGACCTCGTCGTGGCTGATCGGCAGCACGTAGTTCTCGCTGAACGCGTACAGCATCGAGAACGTCATCTCGTGGTGGTGGTAGTTGCGATAAATCGGGTCGCGGCTGATGTAGTCGAGCGTGTCGTGCATCCAGCCCATGTTCCACTTCATCGAAAAGCCCAGGCCGCCAAGGTTTGTCGGGCGCGTGACGCCGGGCCACGACGTCGACTCCTCGGCGATGGTGACGATGCCGGGCGCGCTCTTGTGCACCGTGGCGTTCATCTCCTGCAGGAACTGAACGGCCTCGAGGTTCTCCCGCCCGCCGTAGATGTTGGGCGTCCAGCCGCCCTCGGGGCGTGAATAGTCCAGGTACAGCATGGAAGCCACCGCGTCCACCCGCAGGCCGTCGACGTGGTACTCCTCGAGCCAGTACAGAGCGTTCGCCACCAGGAAGTTGCGCACCTCGGCGCGTCCGAAGTCGAAGACGTATGTGCCCCAGTCAAGTTGCTCGCCACGCTTGGGGTCGGCGTGCTCGTAGAGCGGGGTGCCGTCGAACCGTCCCAGCGCCCACGCGTCCTTCGGGAAGTGCGCAGGCACCCAGTCCACGATCACGCCGATGCCGGCGTGGTGCAGCGCGTCGACCAGTGCCCGGAATTCGTCGGGCGTGCCGAAACGGGACGTCGGCGCGTAGTAGGACGTGACCTGGTAGCCCCAGGATCCGGCGAAGGGATGCTCGGCGACGGGAAGCAGCTCCACATGGGTGAAGCCGTGCTCCACCACGTAGTTGGTCAGCTCCTCGGCGAGCTGCCGGTAGCCGAGGCCGGGGCGCCACGAACCGAGGTGCACCTCATAGGTGCTCATCGGCTCGAACACCGGATTGCGTTGGGCGCGCTGTTCCATCCACTCGGCGTCCTGCCAGGTGTACTTGCTGCGCGTGACACGGGAGGCGGTGTGCGGCGGAACCTCGGTGGCGAAGGCCATCGGGTCGGCCCGCTCGGTCACGACCCCGTCGGCGCCGTGCACGCGAAACTTGTACAGACCGTCGGGGGGGAAGTCGGGCCAGAACAGCTCCCACACTCCCGACGAGCCCAGCGACCGCATCGGAGCGTCGCTGCCGGTCCAGCCGTTGAACTCGCCGATCAGGCTGACGCCCTTGGCATTGGGCGCCCACACCGCGAACGACACGCCGTTGACCACGCCGTCTGCCGTGGTGAACGAGCGGGGATGCGCCCCAAGGACTTCCCAGAGCCGCTCGTGTCGACCCTCGCCGAACAGGAAGAGGTCGACCTCGCCCAGCGTGGGCAGGAAGCGGTACGCGTCGGCGACCGTGTAAGGGTCGGCGCCCTCGTATTTGATCTGCAGCCGGTAGTCGATCAGGCCGGTGAACGGCAGCACCGTGGCGAACAACCCGGATTCGATGTGCTCCAACGGAAACCGGTCGTCGCCGACGAGTGCGACCACCTCGGCCGCATGCGGCCGGAACGCCCGGATGACGGTGTGGTCGGCATACTCGTGGGCGCCCAGAATGCCGTGCGGGTTGTGCTGCGTGCCGGCCAGGAGGCGGCCCAGGTCGGCCGGGTCGGGGGCCAGGTGCGTCCTGGCCAGTTGGTCGGCTTGGCTCATCTCACAATCCCTCCGGTCCGTTAGGTGGCCTGCGGAGCAGCTTCATTCGCGCGTCCTGCGGGATGAGTGGCATGTTGATCACATGCGCGACCGCTCGCGCAGGGTCGATGCGAACGTAGTTTGCTTGCCCCCATTGGAATTCTTGGCCGGTGATTTCGTCGCGCACCCAAAATCGTTCGTAGGGCTCCATACCCAAAGCCGCCATGTCCAAAAACAGCGTGGCCTCTTCGGCCCCGAACGCGTTGAGCGTCACCACCACCAACACGCAGTCGCCGGTCGCCGGGTCGAACTTGCTGTAGGCCAGCAATGCGTCGTTGTCCACCGCGTGGAAATGAATGGTGCGCAGCTGCTGCAGCGCCGGATGCAGCCGGCGAATCGAGTTGAGCAGGGTGATGAACGGCTCCAGCGAGCGTCCCTCGGCCAGCGCACCCGCGAAATCGCGGGGCCGCAGTTCGTATTTCTCCGAGTCCAGGTACTCCTCGCTGCCCTCCCGCACCGCGCGGTGTTCGAACAGCTCGTATCCGGAATACACGCCCCACGCCGGACCCATCGTCGCCGCCAGCACCGCGCGGATCGCGAACATGCCGGGGCCGTTGTGCTGCAGGCTCGCATGCAGGATGTCGGGCGTGTTGACGAACAGGTTCGGCCGCCGGAAGTCCGCCGCGGCGGCGATCGCTTCGCCGAACTCGGTGAGCTCCTGCTTGGATGTGCGCCACGTGAAGTAGCTGTAGGACTGGGTGAACCCGAGCTTGGCCAGACCGTACTGGCGGGCCGGCGGCGTGAACGCCTCCGAGAGGAAGAGCACGTCGGGGTCGATGCCCTTCGCCTGGGCGATCAGCCACGCCCAGAAGTTCGGCGGCTTCGTGTGCGGATTGTCCACCCGAAAGAACTTGACGCCGTGGTCCATCCAGTGCCGCACGACACGCAGCACCTCGTCGTAGAGGCCCGCCGGGTCGTTGTCGAAGTTCAGTGGATAGATGTCCTGATACTTCTTCGGCGGGTTTTCCGCGTAGGCGATCGTGCCGTCGGGCAATTCGGTGAACCACTCGCGGTGGTCGCGCGCCCAGGGGTGGTCCGGCGCGCACTGCAGCGCCAGGTCCAACGCCACCTCCATGCCGTGTCCGCGCGCCGCGGCGACGAAGGCGTCGAAGTCCTCGAGGGTGCCCAGTTGCGGATGGATGGCGTCGTGGCCGCCCTCGTCACTGCCGATCGCCCACGGCGAACCCACATCTGAAGGGGCGGCGGTCGGAGAGTTGTTGCGCCCCTTGCGATGTACCTTGCCGATGGGGTGGATCGGCGGCAGGTAAACGACGTCGAACCCCATCGCCGCGATCCGCGGAAGCTGGGCGGCCGCCGTGGCGAACGTGCCGTGTACGGGCTTGCCGTCGGCGTCCCAACCGCCGGTCGAGCGGGGGAACATCTCGTACCAGGAACCGAAGCGGGCCATCGGCCGGTCCACCCACACTCCGTACTGCTCGCCGCGGGTGACGAGATCGCGCAAGGGGTACTCGGCCAGGATCTCGTCGATTTCGGGCGCCAGGGCCAATGCGGTCCGGGTGACGGGGTCACCGGGAGCGCGCAATGCCGCTGCGGCCGCCAGCAGCGGCTCACGCTTCGTGCGCGGTACCCCCGTGGCCGCGCGCTCGAACAGCCCGGCCCCGACCAGGAGGTCGTTGGACAGTTCCGTCTCGCCCTGGCCGGCCTCGAGCTTCGCGACCAGGCCATGCCGCCAGGAGTGGATCGGGTCGCCCCAGCCGTCCACGCGGAAGGTCCACAGGCCGACCCGGTCGGGCATGAATTGCCCGTGGAAGACGTACGGCTCGAGGCCCAACGTCATCGGCAGCAGCAGCGGCTTGACTCGTTGCTGGTCCACAATGCCGTCGACTTCGGGCGCGGCCTTGACGGGGGCTTGAACCGCTTTGATTCGGCGCGTTTCGGTTACTTGCGGATAGCGCGGCCCCAGGTAGCGCACGACCAGCGTCGCGGCGACGGCCTCGTGGCCCTCCCGCCACACCGCCGCGCTGACCGGGACGATCTCACCGACCACGGCCTTGGCGGGGTACGCGCCGCATGAGACGACGGGTTGGACGTTATCGATCTCGACACGACCAGGCACAACACTCCGTTCCGATTTGCCCGTTCCTCCCCGGCCCGATCTCTCGGGCCGCGGAGTCGCCGGCAGAGTTCCGACTAGCCGACTTCATCTCGGTCCGCTTCCTCGGACTCGGACCGCGTCGTCGTCGGCTGGTTCCGATTGTGTGCGGGCAAACCGCGTGTGCTTCGTCGCGGAATGCCTCTCGTCTGGCGAAATTTCCTGTCGTGGGGAACTTCCTCTGCGGGGAAGCGCCGTTGCGGCCCCAATAACTAACCGATACCCACCCTAGTGTCCGGTCACACCCCCGGCGGGAAAAGCCGTCTACCGCCCACGTGCGCGGCGCGAAATCCTCAGTAAGGTAAGGATGCGTGAAAGCCCTCCGCCGCTTTACCGTCCGTGCTCACCTCCCCGAACGGCTGGCCGCGCTGGACCAGTTGTCGACCAACTTGCGATGGTCGTGGGACAAGCCGACCCAGGAGCTGTTCGCGACCGTGGACACGGACCTGTGGGAGCGGTGCGGGTCTGACCCCGTGGCGTTGCTGGGCGCGGTGAATCCGGCACGGCTCGACGAGCTGGCGCTGGACGAAAACTTCCTCGGCCGGCTCGACGAGCTGGCCGCCGACCTGAACGATTACCTGTCCCGGCCGCTGTGGTACCAGCAGCGACAAGCCGACGGCGTGGCGATGCCGACGGCCATCGCCTATTTCTCGATGGAGTTCGGCGTCGCCGAGGTGCTGCCGAACTACTCGGGCGGTCTGGGCATCCTCGCCGGGGACCACCTGAAGTCGGCCTCCGACTTGGGGGTGCCGCTGGTGGCGGTCGGCCTGTACTACCGGTCGGGGTATTTCCGCCAGTCGCTGACCGCGGACGGCTGGCAGAACGAGACCTACCCGTCGCTCGATCCGCAGGGGTTGCCGTTGCGGCTCCTCACCGATTCCACCGGGGATCCCGTCCTGGTCGAGCTGACGCTTCCCGACTCCGCCCAGCTGCACGCGCGGATCTGGGTCGCGCAGGTGGGGCGGGTTCCGCTGCTCCTTCTGGACTCCGACGTCCCCGAGAACGAGCACGACCTGCGCGGCATCACCGACCGGCTCTACGGCGGCGACCAGGAACATCGGATGCGCCAGGAGCTGCTGGCCGGCATCGGGGGCGTGCGGGCGATCCGCGCGTTCACCGCCATCGAAGGCCTGCCGGCGCCCGAGGTGTTCCACATGAACGAGGGGCACGCCGGGTTCCTGGGCGCCGAACGCATCCGCGAGTTGATGACCGATGCCGGACTCGACTTCGACACCGCGCTGGCCGTCGTGCGGTCCAGCACGGTGTTCACCACCCACACCCCGGTTCCCGCGGGCATCGACCGGTTCCCGATCGACATGGTGCGGCTCTACTTCGACGGGCATGTCGAGGAGGACCCCGGGAAGAAGTCCGAGAAAGCCGGTGGCAAGAACGCCCCCGCGTTGTTGCCGGGCGTGCCGACTGCCCGCATCCTCGCGCTCGGCGCCGAGGACGACCCGACCAAATTCAACATGGCGCACATGGGTTTGCGGCTGGCGCAACGGGCCAACGGCGTCTCGTTGCTGCACGGTGAGGTCAGCCGCGCCATGTTCAACGAGCTGTGGCCCGGGTTCGACTCGGACGAGGTGCCGATCGGGTCCATCACCAACGGGGTACACGCGCGCACCTGGGCGGCGCCGCAATGGCTGCAGTTGGGGCGTGAGCTGGCCGGTTCCGATTCGTTCGGTGATCCGGGCGTCTGGCTGCGGCTGAATCAGGTTGATGCGGGCCACCTCTGGTGGATCCGCTCGCAATTGCGGTCGTTGCTGGTCGAGGACGTCCGGCGGCGGCTGCGCAAGTCCTGGCTCGAACGTGGCGCATCGGACGCCGAATTGGGTTGGATTGCAACGGCATTCGACCCCAATGTGCTCACAATCGGGTTCGCCCGACGGGTGCCGACCTACAAGCGGCTGACGCTGATGCTGCGCGATCCGGAGCGGCTCGAACGCCTGCTGCTCGACGAGGACCGGCCCATCCAGCTCATCGTCGCCGGTAAGTCGCACCCCGCCGACGACGGCGGCAAGGCGTTGATCCAACAGGTGGTTCGCTTCGCCGACCGCCCGGAGGTGCGCCACCGCATCGCGTTCCTGCCCGACTACGACATGTCCATGGCCCGGCACTTGTACTGGGGATGCGACGTCTGGCTGAACAACCCGCTGCGGCCGCTGGAGGCGTGCGGCACGTCCGGGATGAAGAGCGCGCTCAACGGCGGCCTGAACCTGTCCATCCGCGATGGCTGGTGGGACGAATGCTACGACGGCGAAAACGGTTGGGAGATACCGTCCGCCGACGGTGTGGCCGACGAGGCCCGCCGCGACGACCTGGAGGCCAGCGCGCTCTACGACCTGCTCGAGCAGGCCGTCGCGCCCAAGTTCTACGAGCGCGACGAGCACGGGGTGCCACCACGGTGGATCGAGATGGTGCGGCACACGTTGCAGACGCTCGGGCCCAAGGTGCTGGCCTCGCGCATGGTGCGCGACTACGTCGAGCGGTATTACACGCACGCGGCGCAGTCGCTGCGCAGGACCGTCGGGCCCGCCGAGGACGGCGAGGACGGCGGTGAGTTCGGCGCCGCGCGCGAGGTGGCCGGTTACCGGCGGCGCGCCGAAGAGGCGTGGCCGAAGATCACCATCACCGATGTCGACAGCACCGGGCTGCCGGACACGCCGGTGCTCGGCGCCAAGCTGACGCTGACCGCCACCGTGGCCCTGGACGGCCTCGCGCCCGACGAGGTCACCGTTCAAGGGGTGGTGGGCAGGGTGGACGCCAGCGACGCGCTGCTGGATCCGGTCACGGTCGAGATGTCGTACACCGGGACCGCCGAAGGCGGCAACCAGGTGTTCTCGACGACGCTGTCGCTACCGCTGGCGGGGGCGGTCGGGTACACGGTCCGCGTGCTGCCCCACCACCCGATGCTCGCTTCCAGCGCCGAACTCGGCCTGGTCACCCTGGCCCGCTGAGCTCAGGCGGGCTGGCTTTCCGAGGTGGTGCGCAGCCGCTCCAGCGCGGCGCGGACCTGGGCCGGGTCGGTGGTCTGCCAGAACGGCGGCAGCGAGGCGCACAGGTAGCCGCCGTAGCCGGCGGTGACCATCCGCGAGTCCAGCACTGCGACCACTCCGCGGTCAGTGACGCGCCGCAAGAGCCGTCCCGAGCCCTGGGCCAGCAGCAGCGCGGCGTGGCTGGCGGCGACGGCCATGAAGCCGTTGCCGCCGCGCGCGGCCACCGCGCGCTGCCGCGCCCCCAGTAGCGGGTCGTCCGGCCGGGGAAAGGGGATGCGATCGATGAGCACCAGCGAGAGCGACGGACCCGGCACGTCGACGCCCTGCCACAGCGACAGGGTGCCGAACAGCGACGTCTGCGGGTCGGCGCTGAACTGCTCGACCAGCGCCGAGGTGCTGTCGTCGCCCTGACAGAGCACCGGCGTCGACAACCGCTGGCGCATGGCCTCCGCGGCGGCCCGCGCGGCGCGCATCGACGAGAACAATCCCAGGGTCCGCCCACCCGCCGCGGTGATCAGCTCCTCGATCTCGGTCAGCTGTTCGGCGGAACCCGTGCCGTCGCGGCCCGGTGGCGGCAGGTGGGCGGCGACGTAAAGGATCCCCGCCTTGGCGTGGTGGAACGGCGAGCCGACGTCGATGCCGCGCCAGCGCGCGTCCCCGGTGTCCGCGGCGGTCAGCCCCCACGCCGCCGCCATGGCGTCGAACGACCCGCCGATGGCCAGGGTCGCCGACGTCAACACTGTGGTGGAACGGGAGAACACCCGGTCGCGCAGCAGGCCGGCGACCGACAGCGGGGCCACCCGCAACACCGGGCGCGTGGCGCCCCTGTTGTCCTCGTGATCCAGCCACACCACGTCGGTGCGATCGGGGATCGCCGGGGCGAAGGACGTGAGGACGCGCGAGGCGGTGTCGGAGATCTCGCTCAGCGCCGCCACCGCTTCGGCGCGGGCCGCGGCGGCTTTCGCGTCGCTCGTGCCATCGATCGCCGAGCGTGCCGCGCCGGCCGCGTCGCGCAGCGTGGTCAGGTAGGTGGCCAGCTCGTCGTCGAGGCGGTCGATGCGGCCCGGTGTGGCCTCGTGGATCGCCGCGGCGAAGTTGGCCGTCGCCGCCTCCAGGCGTTGTGTGAGTTCTGGATTCACCAGCCGGGCGATTCGGCGCGCCGCGACACCCAGGGCGGCCGGCGTCAGCTCGGCGGTTGCCACCGAGGTCACCCGGTCGACCAGCTCGTGGGCCTCGTCCACCACCAGCAACTCGTGCTCGGGCAGCACGGCCGATTCGGCGACGGCGTCGATGGCAAGCAGCGCGTGGTTGGTCACCACGATGTCGGCGGCGCCGGCCCGGCCGCGCGCCCGCTCGGAGAAGCACTCGGCGCCGAACGGGCAGCGTGCCACGCCCAGGCATTCGCGCGCCGAAACGCTGACCTGGGACCAGGATCGTTCTGGCACACCGGGTTTCAGGTCGTCGCGGTCGCCGGAGTCCGTGGTCGACGCCCAGGCGGTGAGGCGTTGGACGTCGCGGCCCAGGGCGGTGGCCGCCATGGGATCGAAGAGCTCCTCCTGCGGCCGGTCGCCGGTGTCATCCTCGGCCTCGGCGCCGCCGTTGTGAATCTTGTTCAGGCACAGATAATTTCGGCGACCCTTGAGCAGCGCGAATTGCGGGCGGCGGGGGAGCGCATCGGCGAGCGAATCGATGAGCCTGGGCAGATCGCGATCGACGAGCTGGCGCTGCAGCGCGATGGTCGCCGTGGACACGACGACGGGCGAGTCGTCGTCGATGGCACGGACGATCGCCGGCACCAGGTAGGCCAGCGACTTTCCGGTGCCGGTGCCGGCCTGCACGACCAGATGCTCACCGGTGGCGAACGCCCGCGTGACGGCGTCGGCCATCTCGAGCTGGCCGCTGCGCTCACTGCCGCCGAGCGCGGCCACGGCGAGGGCCAGCAACTCGGGCACGGACACTTCGGACGTGGCTATCCTCTTTGCTCTTCGGTGCTACGGGCGGGCGGCGGGGATCTGCGTCGTCGGGATCGCGGGCTCGCCCTGCGACAGATTCAAACCCTCCCACGGCAGACTGCGCAGCCCGGAAGCTACCAGCTCGCGCGCCGCGGCCACATTCGGTTTGGCCACCACGTCGCCGCCGCGCACCAGCGGGACCGTCAACGCCCGATACGGTTCGGTGACCGAGGGCGGGCGGCCGGCGGGATACACCACTTCTTCGGTGACGGTGCCCGACGAGCGGGTCAGGCGCAGCGCCTCCTTGCGACCGCCACGGGATTCCTTGTGGCTGCTGCGCTTCTGCACCGGCATGCCGTCCACTTCGACCAGCTTGTAGACCATGTTCGCCGTCGGTGCGCCCGAACCCGTCACGAGCGACGTGCCGACGCCGTAGCTGTCGACCGGTTCGGCACCCAACGCGGCGATGGAGAACTCGTCGAGGTCGCCGGAGACCACGATCCGGGTCCCGGTGGCGCCCAGCCGGTCGAGCTGGTCGCGGACCTGGCGGGTCAGCACGCCCAGCTCGCCGGAGTCGATGCGCACCGCCCCGAGCGCCTCCCCGGCGGCGGCCACGGCGTTGGCCACGCCGGCGGTCACGTCATAGGTGTCCACCAGCAGGGTGGTGCCGACGCCCAGCGCGTCGACCTGAGCGCGGAACGCGGCCAGTTCGGTCACCTCGGCGGGTTCGCCGCTCGCGTGCAGCATCGTGAACGCGTGCGCGGAGGTGCCCTCCGCGGGGATGCCGTATCGGCGCTGGGCCTCGAGGTTGGAGGACGCGGCGAAGCCGGCGATGTAGGCGGCGCGCGCCGCGGCGACCGCGGCGTGCTCGTGGGTTCGCCGTGAACCCATCTCGATCAGCGGGCGGTCCCTGGCCGCGCTGACCATCCGCGCGGCCGCCGACGCGACCGCCGTGTCGTGATTGAAGATCGACAGCGCCAATGTCTCCAGCACGACGCACTCGGCGAACGTGCCGGTCACCGACAACACGGGCGAACCGGGGAAGTACAGCTCGCCTTCGGCGTAGCCGTCGATGTCACCCCCGAAACGGAAATCCCGCAAGTAGCGCAACGTATCCGGATCGAGGAATTGGCCCAGCAACTGGCACGCCTCGTCGCCAAAGCCGAATTGGGGCAACGCCTCGAGCAGCCGCCCCGTGCCGCACACCACGCCGTAACGGCGGCCGTCGGGCAGCCGGCGTGCGAACAGTTCGAAGGTCGTCGCGCGGTCGGCGGTGCCGTCTCGCAGCGCCGCCGCCAGCATCGTCAACTCGTACTTGTCGGTTAGCAGCCCAGTTACGACCGGGTCATTCATTCCATAACGGTATCGGCTGCCGTCGGGGGCTCGGAAACCTCACGTCACCCTCGGTATCGTGTAGGCCATGGTTGTAATGTCAGCGCCCGCTAAGCCGGGCACTACAGGACAACGTGAGTCCGCCCCGTTAGACGTCACGGCGAGTCCGTGGGTCACGATCGTGTGGGATGACCCGGTCAATCTGATGACCTACGTGACGTATGTGTTCCAGAAGTTGTTCGGCTATAGCGAGCCGCACGCCACCAAGCTCATGTTGCAGGTACACAACGAGGGCAGGGCGGTGGTGTCGGCCGGTAGCCGGGAATCCATGGAAGTCGACGTCTCCAAGCTGCATGCCGCCGGGTTGTGGGCGACGCTGCAGCAGGACCGGTAATCGGCGAGGGCCCCGGCGATTACCTGTGCGCAAATGGAAGCGCGTCGAGACCGCGGACGGTCCCAGTTTTCGGTCCGCGCTGGCGGCTCACGAAGCCGCCCTGCTGAAGAACCTGGCAACGGCCATGGTCGGGTTGCTCGACGAGCGTGAGTCCTCCACTCCCGCAGACGAACTCGAGGAGATCACCGGCATCAAGACGGGAAACAGCGAACCGCCGAAGGATCCGACCCTGCGCCGGCTGCTGCCCGATTTCTTCCATCCGGACGACGCTGATCCGTCCGGCCCCGACGCCGCGGAGAGCCTGAACGCCGCGCTGCGCAGCCTGCACGAGCCCGAGATCATCGACGCCAAACGTCTTGCCGCGCAGCGGTTGTTGGATACGGTTCCCGATGGCGGCGGCCGGTTCAACCTGAGCGAGGAGGACGCGAACGCCTGGGTCGCGGCGGTCAACGACATCCGGCTGACGTTGGGGGTCATGCTCGAGGTCGGGCCGCAAGGACCGGAGCGCCTGCCCGCCGACCACCCGCTGGCCGTGCACTTCGACGTCTACCAGTGGCTGACCGTCCTGCAGGAATACCTCGTTCTGGTGCTCATGGGGCCCCGATGAGCCCCGATGGCGGCCGGACGGACGCCATCACCGACGTCGGGGGCATCCGCGTCGGGCACCACCAACGACTCGACCCCGACGCGACCATGGGCGCCGGATGGGCCTCCGGCGTCACCGTGGTGCTGACACCGCCGGGGACCGTGGGCGCGGTCGATTGCCGCGGCGGTGCGCCCGGCACGCGGGAGACCGACCTGCTCGATCCCGCCAACACCGTCCGGTACGTCGACGCGGTCTTGCTCGCCGGCGGCAGTGCCTACGGTTTGGCGGCCGCCGACGGCGTCATGCGCTGGCTGGAGGAGCGCGAGCGCGGCGTGGCGATGGGCGGCGGTGTGGTGCCCATCGTGCCCGGCGCGGTGATATTCGATCTGCCGGTCGGCGGCTGGGACTGTCGCCCGACGCCGGAGTTCGGCTACCTGGCCTGCGAAGCCGCCGACGTTGCGGGGGCGCCGGCCGTCGGGAGCGTCGGCGCGGGCGTCGGGGCGCGGGCCGGGGTGCTCAAGGGCGGCGTCGGGACCGCCTCGACGGCGCTGCCGTGCGGGGTGACCGTCGGCGCGGTGGTCGTGGTGAACTCCGCCGGCGACGTCGCCGACCGGGCTACCGGCCTGCCGTGGATGGCGGACTTGGTAAGGGAGTTCGGGCTGCGGCCACCGCCGGCGGAGCAGATCGACGCCTTCGCGCAGTTGCCCACCGCGGCGAGCCCGCTGCAGAACCCGCTCAACACCGTCATCGGGGTGGTGGCGACCGACGCGGCGCTCAGCCCGGCCGCGTGTCGCCGCGTCGCCGTCGCCGCCCAGGACGGACTGGCCCGCGCCATCCGCCCGGCACACACCCCGTATGACGGCGACACGGTCTTCGCGCTGGCGACCGGGGCGGTCGAGGTGCCGCCGACGGCAGACTCGCCCGCCTCGTTTTCGCCGGAGATGCGGCTGGCCGCGGAGGTGGGTGCCGCGGCGGCCGACTGCGTGGCGCGGGCGGTGCTGGCCGGCGTTTTCGCGGCGGATTCGGTGGCGGGGATACCGACCTACCGGGGCGTGTTGTCGGGTGCGTTCGCCCCATGACGGACTCGCGCCGTCGGCGCCGGTAACCTGCAGCTATGGGTAAGACGACCCCGAAGGGACGTCCCGGCACACCGGCGGGCCAGGCGAAGCGGCCCACGTGGATGGTGGGCGGGGCCACGATCCTGACCTTCGTCGCGCTGCTCTACCTCATCGAGCTCATCGATCAGCTGACTCGGCATTCCCTGGACGAAAACGGCATCAGGCCGCTCGAGGCCGACGGGCTGTGGGGGATCGTCTTCGCCCCGGTCCTGCACGCCAACTGGCAGCATCTGATGGCCAACACGATCCCGCTTCTGGTGCTGGGCTTCCTGATGACGCTGGCCGGGCTGAGCCGGTTCGTCTGGGCCACGGCGATCGTGTGGATCCTCGGCGGTTTCGGCACCTGGCTGATCGGCAACGTGGGCAGCTCCTGCGGGCCGACCGATCACATCGGGGCCTCCGGCCTGATCTTCGGCTGGCTGGCCTTTTTGCTCGTGTTCGGGATCTTCGTGCGCAGGTTCGCCGACATCGCGATCGGATTGGTGGTGCTGTTCGCGTACGGCGGCGTGCTGCTGGGCGCCATGCCGGTGCTGGGCAGGTGTGGGGGCGTGTCGTGGCAGGGTCACCTCTGCGGCGCCATCGCCGGTGTCATCGCCGCGTATTGGTTGTCCGCACCGGAACGCAAGGCCCGCGCGAAGAGGAAAGCCGGCGCCATGACGCCGCGCCCCCAGACATGAGCTCGCCGTTGGCGCCCGTCGGGATCTTCGATTCCGGCGTCGGGGGACTGACCGTCGCGCGGGCCATCATCGACCAATTGCCCGACGAGGACATCGTCTACGTCGGCGACACCGGCCACGGGCCGTACGGTCCGCTCACCATTCCCGAGGTCCGCGCGCACGCGCTGGCGATCGGCGACGACCTGGTGGGCCGCGGCGTCAAGGCGTTGGTGATCGCCTGCAACACGGCGTCGGCGGCGTGCCTGCGGGACGCCCGCGAGCGCTACGACGTGCCGGTCGTCGAGGTGATCCTGCCGGCGGTGCGCCGCGCGGTCGCCACGACGCGCAACGGTCGCATCGGTGTCATCGGCACACGGGCGACCATCAACTCGCACGCCTACCAGGACGCGTTCGCCGCCGCCCGCGACACCGAGATCACCGCGGTGGCCTGTCCGCGCTTCGTCGACTTCGTCGAGCGCGGTGTCACCAGTGGCCGCCAGGTGCTCGGGCTGGCGGAGGGCTATCTGGAGCCGTTGCAGCGCGCCCAGGTCGACACCCTGGTGCTCGGCTGCACGCATTACCCGCTGCTGTCCGGGTTGATCCAGCTGGCGATGGGCGAGCACGTGACGCTGGTGTCCAGCGCCGAGGAAACCGCCAAGGAGGTGCTGCGGGTGCTCACCGAGCGCGACCTGCTGCGCCCGCATGACGCGCCACCCGCGACCCGGGTCTTCGAAGCCACCGGCGACCCCGAGGCCTTCACCAAGTTGGCGGCCCGGTTCCTGGGTCCCGCGGTCACCGGTGTGCAACCCGTTCACCACGTGCGGATCGACTAATGCAGTTGATGGCGACCCACTTCGCCCGGCTTCGCCGCGCTCGTGATCGCCATGTGCGGTTGATGGCGACCCACTTCGCCCGGCTTCGCCGCGCTCGTGATCGCCATGTGCGATTGTTGGCGACCCACTTAGCCCGGCTTCGCCGCGCTCGTGATCGCCATGTGCGGATGACGAGATTCTCATCACATGAATGCGGCGATGTTTTCGTCACGGTCGCATCGGGCATGGCACAGTAGTGTCCGTGCGAATAACCGTGCTCGGCTGCTCGGGCAGCGTGGTGGGGCCGGATTCGCCCGCGTCGGGATATCTGCTCCGGGCACCGGACACTCCGCCGATGGTCATCGACTTCGGCGGCGGTGTATTGGGCGCGCTGCAGCGCTACGCCGATCCCGCCTCCGTGCACGTGCTCCTGTCACACCTACACGCCGACCACTGCCTCGATCTGCCCGGCCTGTTCGTATGGCGGCGCTACCACCCGTCCCGCCCCGGCGGCAAGGCGTTGTTGTACGGCCCCGGTGACACCTGGTCTCGACTGGGCGCCGCCTCGTCACCGTATGGTGGCGAAATCGACGACTGCTCAGACATTTTCGACGTTCGGCACTGGGTCGACGGCGAACCGGTGACCTTCGGGTCGCTCACGGTGACGCCGCGGGTGGTGGCCCACCCGACGGAGTCCTACGGCATGAGGATCACCGATTCCACAGGCGCTTCGTTCGTCTACAGCGGCGACACCGGCGTGTGTGACCAGTTGGTCGAGTTGGCTCGCGACGCCGACGTCTTCCTCTGCGAAGCCTCCTGGACGCACTCGCCGGACCGGCCGCCCGCCCTGCACCTGTCGGGCACCGAGGCGGGCAGGACCGCGGCGCAGGCCGGCGTTCGCGAGCTGTTGCTCACCCACATCCCGCCGTGGACGTCGCGTGAGGACGTGATCAGCGAGGCCAAGGCCGAGTTCGACGGCCCCGTCCACGCGGTGGTGTGCGGCGAAACGTTCGACATCCGCCGCTCTGAAAGGGTCTGAGCGCCCCGCGTTAGGGTTGGCGTCGTGACCAGAAGAGAAGACGGCCGCCTCGACGACGAGCTTCGACCCGTAGTCATCACCCGCGGATTCACCGACCACCCGGCTGGGTCGGTGCTGATCGAATTCGGCCACACCAAGGTCATGTGCACCGCCAGCGTCACCGAGGGGGTGCCGCGCTGGCGCAAGGGGTCGGGTCTGGGGTGGCTGACCGCGGAGTACGCGATGCTGCCGTCGGCCACCCACACGCGCTCCGACCGCGAAGCCGTGAAGGGGCGCCTGTCCGGGCGCACCCAGGAGATCAGCCGGCTGGTCGGGCGCTCGCTGCGGGCCTGCATCGACCTGGCGGCGTTGGGGGAGAACACCATCGCCGTCGACTGCGACGTGCTGCAGGCCGACGGCGGCACCCGCACCGCCGCCATCACGGGCGCCTTCGTCGCGCTGGCCGACGCCGTGACCTACCTTGCCGCGGCCGGCAAGCTCTCCGACCCCCGGCCGCTGTCGTGCGCCATCGCGGCGGTCAGCGTCGGGGTGGTCGACGGCCGGATCCGGGTGGACCTGCCCTACGAGGAAGATGCGCGGGCCGAGGTCGACATGAACGTCGTCGCCACCGACACCGGAACCCTCGTGGAGGTGCAGGGGACCGGCGAGGGGGCGACGTTCCCGCGCTCGACGTTGGACAAGCTGCTCGACGTGGCGCTGGCTGCCTGTGACAAGCTGTTCGCCGCCCAGCGCGAGGCGCTGGCCCTGCCGTACCCGGGCGAGCTCCCCGAGGGGGCTCCGCCGCCGAAGGCGTTCGGCAGCTGACCGGGTCAGATGGTGCTGACCCGCGGCGCCCGGCTTCGCCACGGTTGCGATCATCGCGGCTGCTGGTCGCCAGCCGCAACCGCAAAAAGCTCGCCGAACTGCGCCGGGTGCTCGACGCGGCCGGGCTGACGGGGTTGACGTTGGTGTCTTTGGACGACGTGCCCGCCTTCGCGGAGGCGCCCGAGACGGGCGCCACTTTTGAGGACAACGCGTTGGCCAAGGCTCGCGATGCGTTCGCCGCGACGGGCTTACCCGCGGTGGCCGACGACTCCGGTCTGGAGGTGGCCGCGTTGAACGGGATGCCCGGCGTGCTCTCGGCGCGCTGGTCGGGTAACCACGGCGACGACGCCGCCAACACCGGGCTGCTGCTGGCGCAGTTGAGCGACGTGCCCGACGACCGGCGCGGCGCGGCCTTCGTCTCCGCCTGCGCCCTGGCCGGGCCGTCCGGGGAGGTCGTCGTCCGCGGCGAGTGGTCCGGGACCATCGCGCGGGAACCGCGGGGCGGCGGCGGTTTCGGCTATGACCCGGTTTTCCTTCCGGCCGGGTCCGACCGCACCGCGGCGGAGCTCAGTCCCGAGGAGAAGGACGCGGTCTCGCATCGCGGCCGCGCGCTGGCGTTGCTGGTGCCGGCGCTGCGCGAGTTGGCCTAGGCGTCCGCCCGCATCGTGTGTCGCGCGGTCGAGCGGCTTCCGTCGCGGATGAGGTCTACAAGTCGAAGCGGGCCTTCACGTCCCTGGTCTGGACTTGCTCGACGATGATCCCCAGCAGCGGGATGGTGCCGGCAAGGAGGACACCGATCGTCTTGGGTATTGGCCAGCGGACCTTGACGGCCAGATTGAAGGCGGTCAGGACATAGATGAAGTACACCCAACCGTGCACCACTTCGATCCAGCGGATCTCGTGGTGCAGGACAAGGTGCGAGACGATCTCGTAGCACAGTGCGATCAGCCAGAGCCCCGTCGCCCACGCCATGACCCGGTAGCCGAGCAACGCGCTGCGGATCTTCTCCACGGGGAATGCCGACGCCTGAGGTCCAGGTGTCTCCGGTGTGGTCATGCGGTGGTCCTGTTCTGCTTTTGGGTGTCTTGTTTGGCAAGCTCGGCCAGGTAGGCGTTGTACTCCGCCAGCGCGGGATCGTCGGACGGCTGTTGCATCGGCTTGGGGCGTTCGGGCAGCAAGCCGGAGGGTATCTCGGTGAGTTCGGTATCGCGCCGAGGCTCGGGCGGCATCTCTTCGTAGCGCACGTATTTGCGGTATGCGTACACGCAGAACCAGGCGAACAACGGCCACTGCAGCGCATAGCCGAGGTTCTGGAACGTGCCGGAGACCGACTGGAACCTGGTCCATTGCCACCAGCCCAGCGCCAGGCAACCACACGCCGCGACGATCACCAAGGCGATCAGGGCGGGCCTGCGACGACGCGTAGTGGACACCCCTTGACGGTACCGCTCACGACTTGGCTCCGACGAATACGTCGAGGCGCGCCACCACCGGGCCGGTCCCCGCACTGAGCGGTACGATCGGCACGCTGCGGGCGTGGTGGAATTGGCAGACACCCCGGCTTTAGGTGCCGGTGCTCGAAAGAGCGTGGGGGTTCGAGTCCCTCCGCCCGCACCATCTGTTCGCCTTCGGCGGGCGTTAAACCCTCCCTGCGGGGTACGTGCAATGCACGGGACACCAGGGAGACGCCATGGCCATCGGAAACGACGAAACAGTTACCGCCAAAGATGTCGAGCGAGCCGAACGACGGGCCGCGGAAGCGCGGGAACGCGCCGCGCATGCCGGGCTCTCGGCCGCTCGCAGCTTGGAGGAATCGGCCCTGCAGCACGAACGAATCGCGCGGGTCCAGGACCGCAGCGTCGAACAACGCGTGTCTGACGTGGGTGCACACCAGAAATCGGCGGTTCACCATCGCGAGTTCGCGGCCGAGGACCGCAAGCTGGCCGAGCTGAAAAGGAGTGAGTCCGAGGCCGACCTGGCCCTCGACGCGGACTACTAGGCCTGCAGAAAGCGGGCACGAACCTCCGGCGGCGGCAGCGGACACGTGTCGTATTTGCCGAAGATGCGATAGCGGACGTCCGCGATCCGGTCGTAGAGCCAGTCGCGCAGGGGAGCCGGGATGATGCGGGCGGCCCCGAGCAGCTTCCACGGACCGCCAAGGTAATCCACCACGCGCAGGGCGGCCGCGGACCGGACGGCGACGCGTTCTCCCGGCTGTTCGGGTTCGTCGACGAACACCACCGAGTCCACGTCTTTGACGGCCGGGTGCCGGGCAAAGACCTCCTGGGCGAAATCGCTGTCCAGGGGCGCGAAGCGCAGCGTGCCGTGGGGATCGAACCGAAGTATCGTCCGCACCGCTGAGTTGCAGACGCCGCAGACCCCGTCGTAGAGCAACACCGGCGGAACCGATTCACCGCTCACACGTCCAGGCTACCGATCGACCCCCGGCAGCCCGAGTTTGACCTTTGGTAAGGCAACCCTTAGTTTGTGGCGGTAACGTATTCAGCGGAGGTTCCGTCCGGCCGGCCGCTCCTGAAGTCCGTCGCGAAGCCTCAGCGCCGCGGGAAAGGACCGCCGATGGCACGCGGGTTCCAGGGCGTGATGTTGCGCAGCTTCGGCGCTCGCGACCACACCGCGACGGTGCTCGAAACCGTCCAGATTGCACCGCATTTCGTGCGGGTGCGGATGGCGTCGCCGACACTGTTCGAGGACGTGGATGCCGAACCCGCCGCGTGGCTGCGGTTCTGGTTTCCCGACCCCGACGGATCCAACACCGAGTTCCAGCGCGCCTACACCATCTCCGAGGCCGACGCCCCGAACGGCCGATTCGCGGTCGACGTCGTGCTGCACGAGCCCGCAGGCCCGGCGTCGAAGTGGGCGCGCACCGTGGAACCCGGCGCGACGATCGCCGTCATGGCGCTGATGGGCTCGTCGCGCTTCGACGTGCCACCCGAGCAGCCGGCCGGCTACCTGCTGATCGGTGACTCGGCGTCGATCCCCGGCATGAACGGGATCATCGGAGTCGTCCCCAATGAAGTGCCGATCGAGATGTATCTCGAGCAACACGACGACCATGACGTCCTGATCCCGATCGCGCCGCACCCCCGTCTGAGAGTGCACTGGGTGGCCCGCCGCGACGAGAAGTCCCTTGCGGCGGCGATCCATAACCGCGACTGGTCCAACTGGTACGCGTGGGCCACACCTGAGGCCACGGTCCTCAAGCACGTCCGCACGCGACTGCGCGACGACTTCGGTTTTCCCAAGTCGGAGATTCACGCCCAGGCCTACTGGAGCGCCGGCCGGGCGATGGGCATCCAGCGCGGCGACGAGCCCGCATCCGTGAATGAGCCCGCACACGAGCAGGTTTCGCCGCCAGGACCGACCTCGCAGACGCCCGCCCCCGCAGCGCGCGGCCACTGGCGCGCTCAGGGGGCCGGCCGGTTGCTCGCGCCGTTGCGCTCGGCGCTGATTCTTTCCGGGGTGCTGCAGGCCGTCATCACCATGGTGCAGCTGGCGCCGTTCGTCCTGCTGGTCGAGCTGGCCCGCCTGCTGGTCACCGGGGCGCCCGCATCCCGACTCTGGAACGTCGGGATCGCGGCCGTTGCGCTGCTGGGAACGGGCGCCGTCCTCGGCGCGGCGCTCACGCTGTGGCTGCACGTCGTCGACGCCCGGTTCGCCGCCGACCTGCGGTCGCGGTTGTTGCGCAAGCTATCCCGATTGCCACTGGGCTGGTTCACCACGCGTGGATCGGGCTCGATCAAGCAGCTGCTGCAGGACGACACGCTGTCGCTGCACTATCTGGTCACC
Organism: Mycobacterium sp. E735; assembly: GCF_001666955.1. NCBI lineage: Bacteria > Bacillati > Actinomycetota > Actinomycetes > Mycobacteriales > Mycobacteriaceae > Mycobacterium > Mycobacterium sp. E735. Next base: position 37,736 of record NZ_LZIX01000063.1, read on the forward strand.
CACGCCATCCCGGACGCGGTCGCGGCGATCATCGCACCGGTGGCGGTGCTGGTCTACCTCTTCGCCGTCGACTGGCGGGTGGCGCTCGTGCTGTTCCTGCCCGTGCTGGTGTACCTGGTGTTGACGTCGTCGCTCACGATTCAGTCGGGCCCGCGCATTCCGCAATCGCAGCGCTGGGCCGAGAAGATGAGCGGCGAGGCCGGCGCCTACCTGGAGGGCCAGCCGGTGATCCGCGTCTTCGGCGGCGCGGCCGCCTCCAGTTTCCGCCGCCGCCTGGACGAATACGTCGAATTCCTGGTCTCCTGGCAGCGGCCGCTCGCCGGCAAGAAGACGCTGATGGACCTGGTCACCCGGCCCTCCACCTTCTTGTGGCTCATCGTGCTCACGGGCACCCTGCTCACCGTCACCGGGCGGATGGATCCGGTGAATCTCGTGCCGTTCCTGTTGCTGGGCACCACATTCGGGGCACGCCTGCTGGGTATCGCGTACGGAGTGGGCGGCATCAGCGCCGGCATGCTGGCCGCCCGGCGCCTGCAGAACACACTCGACGAGCCCGAACTCGCCGTGCGGCCGCAAGACGGGTCCGGGGATCCGTCCGCGACTGTGGTGTTCGACGGCGTCAGCTTCGGCTATCGCCCGGGCGTCCCGGTGATCCGCGACGTGTCGCTGACGCTGCGGCCCGGCACCGTCACCGCCCTCGTCGGCCCGTCCGGGTCCGGCAAGTCCACGCTGGCCGCCCTGCTGGCCCGGTTCCACGACGTCGAAGAGGGCGCGATACGCGTTGGGGGGCAAGACATCCGGTCGATGACCGCCGATGAGCTCTACGCGAAGGTCGGCTTCGTCCTGCAGGAGACGCAGCTGGTGCACGGCACCGTCGCCGAGAACATCGCGCTGGCCGTCCCGGATGCCGCCGCGGCGCAGATTCAGGAGGCGGCGCGCCAGGCCCAGATCCACGACCGCATCATGCGATTGCCTGACCGCTACGACACGGTGCTCGGCGCGAGAACGGGGTTGTCGGGCGGGGAACGGCAGCGGTTGACGATCGCGCGGGCAATCCTGGCGGACACCCCGGTCCTGATCCTCGACGAGGCCACCGCGTTCGCCGACCCCGAATCGGAATACCTTGTGCAGCAAGCGCTTAACCGGCTGGCCCGGCATCGCACCGTCCTGGTGATCGCCCATCGGCTGCACACGGTCACCGGAGCCGACCAGATCGTCGTGCTCGACCACGGCCGGATCGCCGAACGCGGCACGCACGACGAGTTGCTGGCCGCCGACGGCCGATACCGGCGGCTGTGGGAAGGCGGCCGGCGTGACCCGGTTGCCGCCACCACCGCTCGGGAGGGGACGCGATGATCCGCACCTGGTTGGGGCTGGTGCCCGCGGATCGCCGGGCCGGGGTCATCGCCTACGCCGCGCTCGCGTTGCTGTCCGTCGTGGTGCGGGCGGCGGCCACCGTGCTGCTGGTGCCGTTGGTGGGCGCCCTGTTCGACAACCCGCACCGCGCGCTCGGGTGGCTCGCCTGGCTCACGGCCGCCACCGTCGTCGGATGGGTGATCGACACCGCGACCGCGCGCATCGGCTTCGATCTCGGGTTCGCCGTCCTCGACCACAGCCAGCACGACGTCGCGGACCGGCTGCCCGGCGTGCGGCTGGACTGGTTCACCGCCGAGCACACCGCGACGGCGCGCCAGGCCATCGCCGCCACCGGGCCGGAACTGGTCGGCCTGGTCGTCAACCTGCTGACGCCGCTGATCTCCGCCATCCTGCTGCCCGCCGCCATCGCGGTCGCCCTACTCCCGATCTCGTGGCAGCTCGGCGCGGCCGCACTCGGCGGCGTGCCGCTGCTCTTGGGTGCGCTGTGGGCCTCAGCGCGACTGACGCGGCGCGCCGACGCCGCAGCCGACGAAGCCAACGGCGGGCTCACCGAGCGGATCATCGAATTCGCCCGCACCCAGCAGGCGCTGCTCGCCGCCCGGCGGGTCTCGGCGTCCAGCGTCGCCGCGTCGACGCCGTCGATCAGGACCCGGCCGCGGGTCGGTTCGTGCAGTCCGGCGATCAGCGCCAGGATGGTGCTCTTCCCCGATCCGGACGGGCCGACGATCGCCGTCGTGCTGCCCGGCGCCAGGGTGAAGCTCACCCCGTCGAGCACCGGCGCGGTCGCATCGCCATACCGGAACTCGACGTCGTCGAACTCGATGCGGGGCGCCGCCGCGGTGACGGGCAGCGTGGCGGGCCCGGAGCTCATCAGTGGCGCCGTGAGCACCGAACGGATGCGGTCGAGCGTCGCGCGGGTGCTCTCCAGGGCCGGGGCCAATTCGCTGATCGTGGTGAACGGTTCGAGGTAGCGCACGATGACGACGATCAAGGCGATGGCCTCGGGCACTGAGAGGGCCCTGTCGACCGTCAGCGCCGCGGTCGCCCCCGCCAGCAGGATGAGCGACAGCTGGCTGGCCAGGCTGAACAGCAGCTGACCCGGGACCTGCATGGACAGCAAGCGCATGGTCGCCCCGTGTTGCGCGGCGAGCGCGTCGCCGACCAGGCTGCGCGCCGGTTCGACCCGCCGTGCGGCCCGCAGCGCCTGCTGGGTGCGGGCGAATTCGATGATCCGCTCGGTGAGCCCGCCGTTGGCTTCGTCGGCTGCGGCGTCG